>NZ_JBHVST010000051.1:0-42202 GCF_042885015.1 Streptomyces sp. NPDC058086
CCGCCCACTGCCCCGCCCGGCGGCTCCCCCCCACCCCCTGTTCCGCCCGTCCGCCCCCCCGCCTAAAGCGGGGCCGCTCGAACCTCGCGAGTCTTTTGGCGGGGGCGAGAAAGCCCGTCACTTCACCGACCCGGCCATCACCCCCTGCACAAAGTGCCGCTGGAACGCGAAGAACACCACCACCGGAACGATCAGCGACAGAAACGCCCCGGGTGCCAGCACATCGATGTTGCTGCCGAACTGCCGTATCTGGGACTGAAGTTCGACCGTCAACGGCTGCGAGGAACTGTCGGCGAACAGCAGGGCGACCAGCATGTCGTTCCACACCCACAGGAACTGGAAGATGGCCAGGCTCGCGATGGCCGGACGTCCGACCGGCAGCACCAGCCGGGTGAAGATGCGCCACTCGCTGCCACCGTCCATCCGGGCGGCCTCCAGCATCTCCTTCGGCATCTCCGCGAAGTAGTTGCGCAGCAGGAAGATGGCGAACGGCAGCCCGTAGGAGACGTGGAAGAGCACGACACCGGGGATCGTGCCGAACAGCCCGAGCGCACCGAAGAGTTTGGCGACCGGCAGCAGCCCGATCTGAACCGGCACCACCAACAACGCCACCACGACAAGGAAGATCGTGTCCCGGAAGGGGAACTCCAGCCAGGCGAAGGCGTATCCGGCGAGCGCCGCGATCACCACGACGAGAACGGTGGCAGGCACGGAGATCAGCACGGTGTTCCAGAACGCCCGCGTCATCCCCGCATTGCCCAGGAGGGCGGAGTAGTTGTCGAAGGAGAGCTGACCGGGGCTGGTCAGCGCCGTCCACCAGCCTCCCTTGGCGGTGTCCTGCGACGAGCGCATCGAGGAGAGGAAGAGCCCTGCGAGCGGGGTGACCCAGACCAGGCCGACGATCACCAGGAACGCCTGCACCAGGCCGTTGCCGAGCCCCCGCCTGAGCGCGTTCATCGTTGACTCCTTCGGAAGCGGCGGACGTTGAAGACCATGGCGGGGACGACCAGGAGCAGGAGGAGCACACCGAGTGCGCTGCCCAGGCCCTGGTTGTTGCCGCCGCCGAAGGACACCAGCCACATCTGGGTGGCGAGCACGGTGGCGTCCTCCTGCACCGGTCCGGGCGCGATGATGTAGACGAGGTCGAAGACCTTCATCACGTTGATCACGAGCGTGACGAAGACCACGGTGAGCACGGGTGCCAGCAGCGGCACGGTGATCCGGCGGAAGATCTGCCACTCGTTGGCGCCGTCCATCCGGGCCGCCTCCAGCGCGTCGCGCGGCAGGGCGGCGAGTCCGGCGCCGATCAGCACCATGGCGAAGCCGGTCCAGATCCACAGGTACGCGCCGATGATGGCGGGGGTGACCAGCGCAGGACCGAGCCAGGACACACCCTCGTACGGCGGGCTGAAGTTCGAAGCGGGCAGCCGCACGGTGTACGAGCCGGAATCCAGCCCGGGGAAGCGGAAGGAGCCGTCGGCCGCGGTGGTCGTGCTCGCGACCGTCTTCCCGTCGCGCGCCGCCTCCACCTTCATCCCGGGCAGTCCGCTCTCCCCGCGGTCGACCTGGCCCTGTCTCCCTCCCCCGCCGGGCGTGAAGTCCAGGTAGACGACACCGCGCAGCTCGTCCCGGGCCGCTTTCTGCCCTGCGGCCGCGTAGGCGGGCTTCGCGTCCTTCGGCAGGTCCTTGGAGAGGACGCCGACGAGCCCGAGGCCGACCGTGTGGCCGGGCGAGGCGGAGGCGGTCGTACGGTACGAACCGTCGGCGCCCTTGGTGAGGCCTCGGCCGTCGCGGGCGCGGGCGGTCGGATAGGACGAGGTTCCCTCGAACGCGTCGTGGACGCCGACCACGGCGGCGTTCAGGACACCCTTGTCGGGGTCCTCGTCGTACGCGAGCCGGAAGATGATGCCGGCGGCCAGGAAGGAGACCGCCATGGGCATGAAAAGCAGCAGCTTGAACGCGGTGGCCCAGCGGATCTTCTCGACCAGGACGGCGAGCACCAGGCCGAGCCCGGTGAGCAGCGTCGGCGCGACGACGACCCAGATGGCGCTGTTGCGTACGGCCTTGAGCGTGGCCGGGTCGCGGAACATCTCGGTGTAGTTGTCGCCACCCACGAACCGGTTGCCGGAGGCGTCGAAGAAGCTGCGCCCCACGGAGAAGACCACGGGGTAGACGACGAGCGCGCCGAGCAGGAGCAGGGCGGGCAGGACGAAGACGAGGGCGACGATCCGGCCGCGGCGCCTGGCGCGCCGTCTGTGGTCGGCCATGCCGACGGCCGGAGGGCTCGCCTCTTTCACAAGGGTGGCGGTCATGGTGATCAGCCCTGGTACGCCTTGGCCGCGGCCTTCTCCAGTTCGGCCGCGGTCGCCTTCGGGTCCGAGGGGTCACGGAGGAAGTCCTGGAGGATCTTCCACTCGCCGGCGCCCTTGGTGCCGCCGAACGCGGCGGGGGCCTGGTCGGACATGTCGAAGCGGACCGAATCCCCGGCGGCGACCAGGGACTTGGCGGTCTCGCGGGCGATGTCGTCGCTGTAGGAGGCGAGGTCGAGCTTCTTGTTCGGGGAGAGGAAGCCGCCCGCCCCGGCCCAGACGGCGGCGGCTTCGGGGGTCGCCAGGTACTCCAGGAACGTCATGGCGGCCTTCTGGTTCTTGCCGTCCTTGAGGACCACGGCCGCGTCGCCGCCGCTGACCACCGGCGCCTTGCCGCCGTCGACCGCGGGGAAGGGGAAGAAGTTCGCGTCCTGGCCGATCTTCTTGCCGAACTGGTCCTTGGCGACCCCGGCGACGAAGTCGCCCTCATAGACCATGCCCGCCTCGGGCTTGGGTCCGAAGACCTTCTCGACGGAGCCGGGGAAGTCCGTGTTCAGGGCCCCCTTCTGGCCGCCGGCTATCAGTTGCTTGTCCTTGAAGAGCTTGCCGAGGGTGGTGAGCGCCCTGACCACGGTCGGGTCGGTCCACTTCAGCCGGTGGGCGGCCAGGGCGTCGTACTTCTCGGGGCCCGCCTGGGAGAGGTAGATGTTCTCGAACCAGTCGGTGAGCGTCCAGCCGTCCTGTCCGGCGACGGAGAAGGCGGCGAGGCCCGAGTCGGAGACGGCGTGTCCGGCCTTCAGCATGGCGTCGTACGTGGTCGGCGGCTTGACACCGGCCTGGTCGAGCGCGTCGGGGCTGTACCAGACGGTCGACTTGTGGGCGGCCTTGAAGTACAGGCCGTAGAAGGTGTCGCCGACGCTGCCGTACTTCTTCCAGACGCT
Source organism: Streptomyces sp. NPDC058086 (assembly GCF_042885015.1). Taxonomy (NCBI): domain Bacteria; kingdom Bacillati; phylum Actinomycetota; class Actinomycetes; order Kitasatosporales; family Streptomycetaceae; genus Streptomyces; species Streptomyces sp. NPDC058086. The sequence goes on from NZ_JBHVST010000051.1 coordinate 3,251, forward strand.
CGCGTAGTTGGTGTCGACGGACTGTTCGGTGGTCTTGGAGAGCGGCTTGAGCCAGCCCTCCTTCGCGAACTGCTGGAGGACGCCGACCTGCGGGACCATCACCACGTCGGGGGCGTTGCCGCCCTCGATCTTGCTGCCGACGACCGTGGAGACGTTGTCGCCGGTGGAGACGAACTGGGTCTTGGCGCCCGTCTTCGCGGTGAAGGCGTCCAGGACCTTCTGGAAGTTCTTCTGCTCGCTGCCGGACCAGACACCGGCCACGGTGATCGTCTGGCCGCTGAGCGACTTACCGCCGCCTCCGGCGGCTACGGGCCCGCCTCCGCAGGCGGTGGCGCCGAGGGCCAGGGCGAGGGCGGTGCAGCTCGCGAGCAGGGTCGTACGTCGTCGCATCATCGTTGATGTCCCTTTCAGGGCAGGGGAATTGACGGAAACCAGAGGAACGGAAGGCAGAGGAACGGAAAGCGGAGGGAGGGACGGTCAGGGATTCGTGCAGTCGCTGATCCACCAGGCGGCCGTCGAGCCGGGCAGGACGCCGGCCGGACAGGGGCCGCTGGACAGCAACGGGGTGCCGGAGACCGGTGCGGGCGTCGGGGCCGCGTCGAAGTTGACCGCGCACACCAGGCCGTCGCCGCGGACGAAGGCGAGGACGCCGGGTGGCGCCTGGAGCCAGCGCAGCGCACCCTCGCCCAACTGCGGGAGTCCGGCGCGCAGCTGGAGTCCGTCGCGGTAGAGGTGCCAGAAGGAGCGGGTGTCGGCGAGCGCGCGGTCGGTGGCGTACTCGGCGAAGTAGGCGGGCTGCGGCAGCCACGGCTTGGCGCTCTCCGCACCCGAGGTGAAGCCGAACGGCGAGGTGTGCCCGGACCAGGGCAGCGGCACCCGGCAGCCGTCGCGGATACGGGCGCGGCTTCCCGTGCGGCGGAAGATCGGGTCCGTCAGCACGTCGTCGGGCAGGTCGACGACCTCGGGCAGCCCGAGCTCCTCGCCCTGGTAGATGTACGCGGCTCCGGGCAGCGCCAGCATCAGCAGCGCGGCGGCGCGGGCACGGGCCGTACCGAGGCCGCTGCCCTCGGTGCCGAGCTCGCCGTAGCGGGTGACGGTGCGGACCTGGTCGTGGTTGTTGAGGACCCAGGTGACCGTCGATCCGGTGCCGGCTATGTCCTGCATGGCCTCGGAAATGACCTTGCGGAAGGCGTCTGCGTTCCAGGGCGCGCTGAGCAGGTCGAAGAAGAAGGCCTGGTGGAGCTCGTCCGGGCGTACGTACTGGGCGTGTTCGCGGGCCGTCGGCACCGAGACCTCGCCGACCAGCAGCCGGTCTCGGCCGTCGCGCCCGGTGTACTCCTCGCAGACGGACCGCCAGTGGCGCCACACGTCGTGCACCTCGGGCCGGTTCCAGGCGAGCGGGTTGACCGAGTCGCGGGTACGGGCGTCGGCCTCAGGGTCGGGCGAGTCCGGCAGGTCGGGGTGCTTGAAGAGGCCGGCGGCGACGTCGATGCGGAAGCCGTCGACGCCCCGGTCGAGCCAGAACCGCAGCACCTGGTCGAAGTGCGCGCCGACCTCGGGGTTGCGCCAGTTCAGGTCGGGCTGCTCGGACGTGAACATGTGCAGGTACCACTGGCCGGGGTTGCCGTCCGCCTCGGTGACGCGGGACCAGGCGGGTCCGCCGAACATGGCGTGCCAGTTGTTGGGCGGCTCGGCGCCCTCCGGGCCGCGTCCGTCGGCGAAGTGGAAGCGGGCACGGGCCGGGCTGCCCGGCTCCGCCGCGAGCGCGGCCCGGAACCACGGGTGCTCACTGGAGCAGTGGTTGGGGACGATGTCCAACAGCACCTTGATGCCGAGGCGGCGGGCGTCGGTCATCAGCAGGTCGAACTCGGCGAGGTCGCCGAAGAGCGGGTCCACGTCGCAGTAGTCGGCGACGTCGTAGCCGTGGTCGTGCTGCGGCGAGGGGTAGAAGGGGCTCAGCCAAATGCCGTCGACACCGAGCTTCTTGAGGTACGGCATGCCCGCGCGAACCCCGGCGAGATCGCCGATGCCGTCACCGGTGCTGTCCAGGAAGCTGCGGACGTACACCTGGTAGATCACTGCGTCGCGCCACCAGCGGTGCGTGTTGAGGGTCACCCGTTGGACCTGTCTGTGCGTGCCTGTGGTTATGCATGCATGTTAAGTAGGCGTGTCGCACGGGTGTCAACGAGTAGGCAGCATCAACTGGGAAGTTGGGCAGCCATATGCAGACTTTTCGGGCACGAAACCCGGAGATGGGATGCTCCCGTTACCTAACAAGTAACTAGCAGGATGCCGACAGGGCACCGCCGGGGTGCTAACGGGGTGAGATCGCCACCAGCTCGCGCGCCAGCCGCCGTACCGCCGCGGAAGGCGTCTCCTGCCCCGTCATCGCGTCGTGGACCACGGCCTGCACGACCAGGCTGACCTGGTCGTAACGCGGGCTCTTGGGGCGTGGGGCAGCCGCGAGGACGCTGGCGCGCAGCGTGGGCAGATAGGGGAACTCCCGGATCAGCTCCGGGTCCCGGTACAGCGCCGCCCGTACGGGCGGCAGCGCACCCTTGGTGAGGACCTGGCGCTGCGCCCGCTCGGTCGTGAGGTACGCGATCAGGCGCGCGGCCGAATCGGGGTGCCGCGCATGCGTGTTGACGGCCAGGTTGGAGCCGCCCAGCACGCTCGTGCCCGGTCCGTCGGGTCCGGGCAGGGGGACCGCGCCGACCTTCCCGGCGACCGCCGATCCCTTGCCGGAAGCACCGACGTAGGCGTAGGGCCAGTTGCGCAGAAAGAGGAGGTGGCCGTCCTGGAAGGCCTGTTTCGACTCCTCTTCCTTGTACGTCAGCGCCTTCTTCGGAATCCATCCGTCGCGCACGCCGTCGGCGAGGAACCCGATGCCCTCGCGGGCCGCCTCGGAGTTCACGGTGACGCGCTCGCCCTCGTCGCCGAGGATGGTGCCGCCCGCCGAGTAGACCGCCTCCGCCGCGTTGACGGTGAGACCCTCGTAGGGCAGGAACTGGCCGGCGTAACCGTCGAGTCCGTACTTCGGGGCGATGGTCCTCGCCTGCCGCTCCAGCTCGGCCCAGGTCCGCGGCGGCGCGACGCCCTCCTTGGCGAGGACGTCCTTGCGGTACAGGAGGAGTCCCGCGTTGGTGACGTACGGGACCGCGTACAGCCTTCCGTCGTACGTCGCCGTGTCCACGACCGGCGGCAGGAAGCTGTGGAGCGGGAAGCGGCCGCGGTCCAGCGGAGAGATCCAGCCCGCGGCGGCGAACTCCGAGGTCCAGGCGACGTCGATGTTGAGGACGTCGAAGCGGCTTCTGCCACCGCCGCGCAGGTCGGTCGTCATCTGCGCGTGCGTCTCGTCGGCGGAGTCCGGGAGCTCGACGAGGGTCACCTTCTCGCCGGCGTGGGTACGGTTCCACCCTTCGAGCAGCGGCCCCAGATAGCCGGTGAGGTCGCCCGCGGTCGCCAGGGTGAGCGGGCCGCGACCGGCGCCGTGCGCCCCGTCGGCCGGGGTGTCGGAGGCGACGTATCCGGTCAGGACCACCGCTGCGACCAGGAAGCCCCTACCGGCGGCACGTATCCACCGCATAGGTTCCTCCCTGTACACCGGCGTCGGGCACCTTCGCCCGGCGTCAGTGGCCATGTATACCTGTTAGGTATGGGCGATACTAGGGCCTGCGACACATTGGCCTGCGGCCGCATCGACCGGGCGGCGGCCTGACATCGGTGCGCGGCACATGACAAGGATGCGGGGAGGAGAGCACGGGTGCGGCTGCCCCTCCTGGCCCTGCTGGCGCGAGGCCCGGCCCACGGGTACGAGCTCAAGCAGGACCTTGAGCAACTGCTGGGCTCCGCGTACCCTCAGCCCAACGTCGGCCAGATCTACGTCACGCTCGGCCGCCTCGAGAAGACGGGACTGATCGAGGGCGAGGAAGTCGAACAGTCGAGCCGGCCCAACAAGAAGATCTACCACCTCACCGACACCGGGCGCGAAGCGCTGCATTCCTGGTACCAGGAGACTGCGGACGAGCCCCGGGTACGGGACGAGTTCTTCATGAAACTCGCGCTCGCCCCGACAACCGGCCTGGCCGACCAGATCGCCCTGATCAACAGGCAGCGGCGGCAGTATCTGAACACCATGCGCAACCTGTCGAAGCTCGCCGCGGCCGAGGACCGGGACAACCGCATCTCCCAGCTGCTGATCGAGGGCGCCATGCTGCACCTGCAGGCCGATCTTGACTGGCTGGAGCGCTGCCAGGAGGAACTGGAGGGTCTGGAATGAGCCACACCGGTCCTTTGCTGCGCGCCGAGGGCCTGGTCAAGACCCACTACGGCGAGGGCGCCCCGGCGTATGCCGTACGCGGAGTGGATCTTGCCGTGCGCCAGGGCGAGTTCGTGGCCGTCACCGGCCCGTCCGGCGCCGGCAAGTCGACGCTGCTGCACCTCCTCGGCGGCCTCCAGCGGCCCGACTCCGGCAGCGTCTGGCTGGACGCCGAATGCACGGACGCGTACAGCGAGGCGCGCTGGGCGGTGGAACGTCGACGGCGCATCGGCATCGTCTTCCAGTTCTTCAACCTGGTCTCCAATCTGTCGGTCGCCGACAACGTGGAGCTGCCCGCCCTGCTCGCCGGGGTCTCCCCCAGGCGGGCGCGCGCCGAGCGCGAGCGGCTGCTGTCCGAGCTGGGCCTGGAGGGCAAGGGACGCAGCATGCCCGGTGAGCTGTCCGGCGGCGAACAGCAGCGCGTCGCCCTGGCCCGGGCACTGGTCAACCATCCGTCCCTGCTGCTGGCCGACGAACCCGCGGGCAGCCTGGACAGCAAGGGCACCCGTGAGGTGATGCGGCTGCTGTCCCGCTTCCACCAGCGCGGTCAGACCATCGTGCTCGTCACCCACGACGCCCGGCTCGCCAGCGCCGCGGACCGCGTGATCAGCTTCTTCGACGGCCGCATCGCCGACGACGCGGAACTCGACGGCACGCCGTCACGCGGCGCCGGGATATCCGGCGTGCTGGAACTGAGGGACTGAGCAGCGTGCGGGCCACTCTGCGCTGGGCGCATGCCGATCTGCGCACGCATCGGGGCGAGGCGCTGTTCATCGTGCTGGCCACCGCGGGAATCGTCGCCTCGCTGCTGCTCGCCGCGGCGCTCTTCGGATACGCGACGAACCCCTGGCAGCGCGTCTTCACGCAGTCGCACGGAGCCCATGTGTGGATCCACACCGGCGCGTCCGCCGACGCCGGGCGGCTCGCGCGGCTGGACGGCGTCGAGTCCGTGGCGGGCCCGTACCGCACCGCGTCCGCCACCGTCGAGTCACGCGGCACCCGCGCCTATGTCGAGCTGCGCGGCGCCGTCGAGCCGCCCGCCACCGGTCGGCCGCTGCTCGTCTCCGGTCACTGGCTCGACCACGCCCGGCCCGACGGAGTCGTCCTGGAGGACAGCCTCGCCCGTGCACTGTGGGCCGAGCCCGGGGACACCCTCACCGTGCCCGGCACCGCGCGCACCCTGACCGTCCTGGGCGTGGCCGACAGCGCCGAGCCCCGCTACCGCCCCGGCGAGCGGTCGGGGGTCGTCTGGGCGTTGCCCTCCGCGGTGTGGGGCGCGGACGGACGTACGGGCCAGGTCATCGGTCTGCGTCTGACCGATCCCGGCGACACGGACTACGCCGTGCAGCGCGCGGTGACGGCGCTCGGCTCCGGCGCGGTCACCCAGGTGTCGAACTGGCAGCAGGCCCGCGCCGAGGCCCAGGGCGACAACCGGCTGCTGGGACAGGTGCTGGGCCTGTTCGGCCTCGGCGCGCTCCTCGCCGCCGCACTCGCCGTGTACGGCGCGATCGGCACCCGTATCCGCGGCCACCTGCGGGACATCTCGGTACTGAAGGCGATCGGGTTCACGCCCGCCCAGGTGGTGCGCATCTTCCTGATCCAGCACGTGGTGTACGCGTCGCTGGGCGCCCTGGTCGCCGCCACGCTCACCCAGGCGCTGGGGAGCAGGATCCCCGGCCGTCTCGGCGACGCCTTGGGCGTCTGGCAGGGACTGCCCGGGCACACCGCGGCACTGTTGGCGGTACCGGTGGCCGCGGTGCTCTTCATCGGCGCGACGACCGGGATCGCGGCGTGGCGGGCGGGCCGAGTGCCCCCCGTGCCGGTGCTGCGGGCCGCGGCACCGCCGGCCGGCCGCCTGTCGGGTGTGGCCCGCCGGGCGCTCGGACTGCGACTGCCCCCCGCGCTCGTGCTGGGCTGGCACCAGGCGTTCCCGCGGCGGCCGCGCTCGCTGGCCACGGTCGCCCGGCTCGCCCTGCCACTGCTGCTGATCGTGGTCGCGCTGAGCGCGTGGACCACCATCGACCGCTTCCACAGCGAACCCGAGCGGATCGGCCTCGCGGCCGCGCTCACGGCGCACCCGGACGAGAGCCTCGGCGATCCGGCGGCCCGCGCCCTGCTCGCCCGGAACGCACAGGTCACCGCCGTGCACCCGGGCGCCGAGGTGGCCGCTCTGGTTCCGGGCCAGACGGCGACGATCGCACTGCGCGGGCTAGGTACGCACCAGGACCCGTACCCGTTCACGCTGGCCGAGGGCCGCCCGGCCCGCGGACCCGACGAGGCGGTGGCCGGTCAGGGGCTGCTCGACCTGCTGGACGTGCGCGTCGGGGACTGGGTGCGGATGACCGTCGGCGCGCGCCCGCAGATCCTGCACATCGTCGGCCGCAGCATCGAGCCGGAGAACGGCGGCCGCGTCATCTCCACCTCGCTCGACACCCTGCGCGAGAACGACCCGGAGCTCCGCCCGACCCTCTACCAGCTCCAGTTGCGCCCCGGCGCCGACCCGGGCAAGGTCGCCGCCGAGCTGACCGCGGCCGGGCACGGGCACCTGGACGTGCACGCCGTGACCAACCCGGCCGACGGCCTCTCGCCGCTGCGCGGCGTCGTCGTCGGGCTGATCGCCGTACTGGCCCTCATCGGGCTCATCGAACTGCTGACCGCGATCGGCGGCACCGTGCGCGAGGGCGAGCGGGATCTGCTGGCACTCAAGGCCATCGGGCTGTCCCCGCGGCAGATCACGGCGGTCACCGTCACGGGCACCGCCTGCACCGCGCTGGCAGCGGTCCTCGCGGGTACGGCGCTGGGGCTGCCTCTGGCGCACTGGCTGATCGACGCCCAGGGGAAGTCGAGCGGGATCGGCGCCGGTATCGCCCGGGGGCCGTCCCCCCTCCTGCTGTCGCTGTTCGGTCTGGCCGCGGTCCTGGGTGCCGCCGCCCTCGCCGCGTTCCCCGCGGGCCGCGCCGCCCGACGACGGCTCGCGGACACCCTGAGCGCGGTGGCCTGAGCCCGGAACCCGAGCGCCGTCAGAACCCGTGCGGGTTCTGCGGTCCTTGGTTGTACGGGTTCCGCGGCCCTTGGTTGTACGGGTTCCGCGGCCCCGGCGCATAGGGGTTGCCCTGGTTGTACGTGTACGCCGGACCCAGCCCGTACGGGTTGCCCTGCGGCGGCACATACCCGGCCCCCGGCGTGTACGCGGGCCGCGGCGGCGGCAACGACGCCGGATGCGCCCCCAGCCGTATCCCGTGCCGACTTCGCAACCGGTACATCTCCACCGCGGCTATCCCCGTGACCGTCACCGGCGCCCCCAGGATGAAGACAACCCCCATCCCGAGACTGAGCCCGTGCAGATCCCCCGTGGCGAGGTCCGGAATGGCCATCAGCCACGTCGTCACGGTGGCGAGCAACGGCGGCAGACAGCGATGCACCGCCGCCGTACCGAAGAAGTTGCCGGACACCTTCAACGCACCCGAGCCGACGAACCCGGTCAGCCAGATCGCCACCAGCCCCAGCACCAGGGCGAACCCTCCGACCCCGGCGGCGAGCCACCACATCAGCACCGTCAGGACGATGGACCCGACGAAGGCCAGCAGCAGCTTGAACGAGTTGCCGAGCGGCACCCGCAGCTGCCGGACCGTCCCGGTGCGCCGCCAGACGAAGAGCATCGCCCCGACGGTCAACGGCGTGATGAACAGCAGCACGACGGACGCCGTCAGCATGTTCTGCAGCATTTCCGTGAAGGCGAACCCGCCTTGCACGAAGGTGTAGACACCGACCGCCGCGACCGCCCCGGCGATGACCCGTACCCGCTTGAGCCGCTCCACCCCCGGATCGACCGCCTCCGGGATCCACGCCGGATGGAAGACCGCCTCCGCGACCCGCTTCGGCTTCAGAAACGACCTCGCCGTCAGCGTGCCGCCCGTCCAACTCCCATGCGAACCAGTCAACTTCCGCTCCCCCGAGCCTTCATGTGCATGATCGCCCGGGAGTCTACGGGAAGCGGGCGGACTCCCGCCGCCCGCTTTCCGTGACCCACGCGCGTCCGCGCCTACCGGCCGCGCAGCTCCCGGTACTTCGCGACGAGCGCCTTCGTCGACTCGTCCAGGCCCGGCACTTCCGCACCCTCGGTCAGCGCGGGTTCGACCCGCTTGGCGAGGACCTTGCCGAGCTCGACACCCCACTGGTCGAAGGAGTCGATGTTCCAGACCGCGCCCTGGACGAACACCTTGTGCTCGTAGAGGGCGACCAACTGGCCGAGCACCGACGGCGACAGCTCCCTCGCGAGAATCGTCGTCGTCGGGTGGTTGCCCTTGAACGTCTTGTGCGGGACCAGTTCCTCGGCCACGCCCTCGGCGCGCACCTCGTCCGGCGTCTTGCCGAAGGCGAGGGCCTGGGTCTGCGCGAAGAAGTTCGCCATCAGCAGGTCGTGCTGGGCGACCAGCCCCGGCAGCAGATCGGCGACCGGCTCGGCGAAGCCGATGAAGTCCGCCGGGATCAACTTCGTGCCCTGGTGGATGAGCTGGTAGTAGGCGTGCTGCCCGTTGGTACCGGGCGTCCCCCACACGACCGGGCCGGTCTCCCACTCCACGTCGTGTCCGTCGCGCTCCACGGACTTGCCGTTGGACTCCATGTCCAGCTGCTGCAGATACGCCGTGAACTTCGAAAGGTAATGCGAGTACGGCAGCACCGCATGCGACTGGGCGTTGTGGAAGTTGCCGTACCAGATGCCCAACAGGCCCATCAGCAGCGGCACATTGGTTTCGGCGGGCGCGGTGCGGAAGTGCTCGTCGACGAGATGGAACCCGTCGAGCATCTCCCGGAAGCGGTCCGGACCGATCGCGATCATCAGGGACAGACCGATCGCGGAGTCGTACGAGTACCGTCCGCCGACCCAGTCCCAGAACTCGAACATGTTGGCCGTGTCGATACCGAAGTCGGCGACCTTCTCGGCATTGGTCGACAGCGCCACGAAGTGTTTGGCCACGGCCTCCTGACCGGCCTTCAGCTCGGTCAGCAGCCAGTCGCGCGCGGAGGTCGCGTTGGTGATCGTCTCGATGGTGGTGAACGTCTTCGAGGCGATGATGAACAGCGTCTCGGCCGGGTCGAGGTCACGGACGGCCTCGTGCAGGTCGGCGCCGTCCACGTTCGACACGAAGCGGACCGTGAGGTCGCGGTCGGTGAAGGAGCGCAGCACCTCGTACGCCATCGCCGGGCCGAGGTCGGAGCCGCCGATGCCGATGTTCACGACGTTCTTGATGCGCTTGCCGGTGTGGCCGGTCCACTCGCCGGAGCGGACCCGCTCGGCGAAGTCGGCCATCTTGTCGAGCACGGCGTGCACGCCGGGGACGACGTTCTCCCCGTCGACCTCGATCACCGCGTCGCGCGGGGCGCGCAGCGCCACGTGGAGCACGGCCCGGTTCTCGGTGACGTTGATCTTCTCGCCGCGGAACATGGCGTCCCGCAGCCCGAAGACGTCGGTCGCCGCTGCCAGCTCGCGCAGCAGCCGCAGCGTCTCGTCGGTGACCAGGTGCTTGGAGTAGTCGACGTGCAGATCGCCGACCTGAAGGGTGTACCCCGTTCCGCGCCCGGGGTCGGTTGCGAACAGGTCCCGCAGATGGGTCTCCGCGAGCTCCTCGCGGTGCTTGGCCAGAGCGGTCCACTCGGGCGTCTGGTTGAGCCTGGCACGGCTGTCTGCGTTCATCTCTGGCTTCCGCCTTCTTTCCTGCGTGTGCTGCTGCTTGCCTCGCCCCACTGCCGGTCCCAACCTAATTGATCAGGGCTTGACGAGAGCTGTCGTAGCGCCGTCGTCCGGCTCAACAACAGATACGTCCGGCAGATGCGCGGGTATCAGCGAGATGACGGCGAGCCCGAAGAGGACGGCCGCGAACAGCGCGGGCCCGTTCAGCCCGTAGGCACCCGCCACGGTGCCGCCGAGCAGAGCGCCGAGCGGGGCCCCGGAGGTGGAGGCGGTGCGGAACGCGGAGCTGACGCGGCCCACCATGGCTGCCGGACTGCGCCGCTGCATCAGCGTGACCTGGTTGACGTTCCACACCATGCCCATCAGTCCGAGCAGTGCCATGCCCACGAGGAGTGCACCCAGGTGGCGGACGGTGCCGAGGAGTACCAGGGCCGCCGTCTGGACGCATCCGCACAGGAACAGGCTCCGCACCCGTCCGATCCGGCGCGCGATCCACTGGGCCGGCACTCCCCCGGCCAGGGATCCGGCCGAGTAGGCCGTCATCGCGGCCGCGAAGCCCGCGCTTCCCGCGTGCAGCCAGCCGGTCACGTGCAGGACCAGCGTGGCGATCAGGGCCCCCATGCCGATGTTGCACAGCAGTGTGGCCGTGCAGACCGCGCGCAGCACCCTGTCGTGCCACAGGGTGCGCACTCCTTCGGCCACCTCCGCCCGCAGGGTGCTCCCGGCGGGCCGGGGCTCCCGCTCGGGCGCCCGGATCCGCAGGGAGGCCACGAGGGCCGCGGCCAGCAGATAGGTGAGCGCGTCGACCGCGAACGGCGCGGCGGCACCGAGAGTGAGCAGCAGCGGCACGAAGGGGCCGGCCAGGAAACCGCCGGCGAACTGCTGGCCGCTCATCAGCCGGGCATTGGCGCTGCCCAGGGCCTCTTTGTCCACCAGAGAGGGCAGCAGGGCCGTGGACGCGTTGTCGAACAGCGTCTGGAGGGTGGTCAGGGCGAAGGCGAGCATGATCAGCAGGCCGATCGTGGCGTGGCCGAGCCCGACGGCGAGGGCGAAGCAGGCCACCAGCCCGCCGCGCACGGTGTCGACGGCCCACATCGCCCGCCGCTGGTCCACCCGGTCCGCGACCGCGCCGCCCAGCAGCCCGAAGAAGAGCCAGGGGAGGTAGCCGCAGGCCGTGACGGAGGCGATGACGAGCGGATCGTCCGTGAGCCGCACGGCGAGCAGCGGCAGCGCGGCGGTGCGCAGGGCGTCCCCGAAGCGCGACACCACCGCCGCGCTCCACAGGCGCCCGAAGCCCCCGCGCCACGCGGGTGCCCGCACCCCCGCCGCCTCGACCGTCGTCACAACGCCCCCTCTGGTTCCGCCACTTCAAGAACCGTAGAGGGCACCACTGACAATCGGCTCGCGGCAGCGCCGCGGGCGCTGCGCAACCGGGTCGGCACGACGGTGCGCCCCGGCGGTGCGCCCGTGCGCGACCCGGCGTACGAAACACATCCGGCCAGGCACCTCGGTGCCCGGCCGGTTCTCAACCCCTAGATTTCGCCCCGCAGTTTGGCGAGCGCCTCAGCGAGGATCGCCTCGCCGTCCGCGTCGCTGCGCCGCTCCCGTACGTACGCGAGGTGCGTCTTGTACGGCTCGGTGCGCGGCGGGTCCGGCGGGTTGTCCTGGTCCTGTCCGGCGGGAAAGCCACAGCGCGGGCAGTCCCAGGTCTCGGGAACCTGCGCGTCGCTGGCGAAGCTGGGCACCGTCTCGTGCCCATTGGAGCACCAGAAGGAGATGCGCAGCCGTGGCGCGGACTCGCCGCGCTCGGCCTCGCCCATCGGCCCCGCCCCGACCCGGCTTCCTCGGATCGCGTTGCCACTTGCCACGGTCGTAACTCCCTGCGTGATGGTGCCGCGAAGCGAGTCGGCGTGACGCTTCGCTGCGAGCGCCTCAGTCTACGTAAGGCCCAACGCGCGTCCAGTGATTGGAGTTACACCCCGGCCCCTAGACGCAAGCCCCATGATAGGCCGCGCCTGGGGGCGCGTACCGGACATGGGGCCTTACGTGCGGATTGTGCTTGCGTAATGTGCAGTTGTGCTGCTGTACCGATGCCGGTCGGTGATCAGTTGTTGACCTTCATCAGGATGCCGAGCACGACAATGGACGCGAACCAGAGCAGACCGATCACCACGGTGATGCGGTCGAGGTTGCGCTCGGCGACCGAGGAGCCACCGACGGACGACTGCATGCCGCCACCGAACATGTCGGAGAGACCGCCGCCCTTCCCCTTGTGCATCAGCACCAGCAGCATCAGCAGCAGGCTGAAGACGATCAGGGCGATCGAGAACCCCAAAACCACGGCTGGACCAACTTCCTCGGAACTGAATGGACGACGGGGGCCGAAGCCTACTGGGTGAGCACCTCAAGCCCACTCCGAAGGCCACGACCCCCGCAAGGGTACGACGAATCGCCGCTAGCGCATACTTACTGGTCGCGGAAGCGGACGATCTTGACGAACTCGTCGGCGTCCAGGGAGGCACCGCCGACCAGGGCGCCGTCGATGTCGGGCTTCGCCATGATCTCCGCGACATTGCCGGACTTCACGGAGCCGCCGTACTGGATGCGGACCTGGTCGGCCACTTCCTGGGAGTACAGCTCGGCCAGCCGGGCGCGGATCGCCGCGCAGACCTCCTGGGCGTCGTCGGAGCCGCAGACCTTGCCGGTACCGATGGCCCAGACCGGCTCGTACGCGATCACGATCGACTCGGCCTGCTCGGCCGGGACGTCCTTGAGACCCCCGTCGACCTGGGAGAGCGTGTGCGCGACGTGGTTGCCCGCCTCGCGGATTTCCAGCTCCTCGCCGACGCACATGATCGGGGTCAGGCCGTGCTTGAAGGCGGCCTTGATCTTGGCGTTGACGATCTCGTCGGTCTCGTTGTGGTACTGCCGGCGCTCGGAGTGGCCGATCGCCACGTACGTGCACTTCAGCTTGGACAGCATCGGGCCCGAGATCTCGCCGGTGTAGGCACCGGAGTCCTGCGCCGAGAGGTCCTGCGCGCCGTACTTGATCTTGAGCTTGTCGCCGTCGACCAGGGTCTGCACGGAGCGCAGGTCGGTGAAGGGCGGCAGGACGGCGACCTCACAGGCCTCGTAGTCCTTGTCGGCCAGGGCGAAGGCGAGCTTCTGGACGTGCGCGATGGCCTCGAGGTGGTTGAGGTTCATCTTCCAGTTGCCCGCCATCAGCGGCATACGGGTCGTCATGCGGGGTCAGTCCTCCAGTGCGGCGAGGCCGGGGAGCGTCTTGCCCTCGAGGTATTCGAGGGAGGCGCCGCCACCGGTCGAGATGTGACCGAATGCCTTCTCGTCGAAGCCCAGGATGCGGACGGCCGCGGCGGAGTCGCCACCGCCGACGACCGTGAAGGCCGGGGATTCGACGAGGGCCTGGGCGACCGCCTTGGTGCCCTCGGCGTAGTCGGGGTGCTCGAAGACGCCCATCGGACCGTTCCAGAAGACGGTGGCCGCGTCGGCGAGCTTCGAGGCGTACAGCTTGCGGGTCTCCGGACCGATGTCCAGACCCTCCTGGTCGGCCGGGATGGCGTCCGCGGCGACGGTGGTGGGGTTGGCGGGGGCCTTGGTCTTGAGGTCCGGGAACTCCGGAGCGACCAGGACGTCGACGGGGAGGACCAGCTCGACGCCGTTCTTCTCCGCGCGGTCCATGTACTCCTTGACGGCCGGAACCTGGTCCTCCTGGAGGAGGGAGATGCCGACCTCGTACCCCTTGGCCTTGAGGAAGGTGTACGCCATGCCACCGCCGATGAGCAGACGGTCGGCCTTGCCGAGCAGCTGGTCGATGACGGCGAGCTTGTCGGAGACCTTGGCGCCGCCGAGCGCGACGACGTAGGGGCGCTTGACGTCCTCGGTGAGCTTCTTCAGGACGTTGACCTCGGTGGCGATGAGGTAGCCCGCGTAGTGCGGAAGGCGCGCCGGGAGGTCGTACACGGAGGCGTGCTTGCGGTGCACGGCGCCGAAACCGTCGCCTACGTAGACATCGGCCAGGGCGGCGAGCTGGTCGGCGAACTCGCCGCGCTCGGTGTCGTCCTTGGACGTCTCGCCCGGGTTGAAGCGCAGGTTCTCGATCACGGCGACCTGGCCGGGCTGGAGGCCGTTCACGGCGTCGTGGGCGGCGGCCCCGACGGTGTCCTGGGCGAACGCCACGGGGGCACCGAGCAGTTCACCGAGACGCTCGGCGGGCTGCAGCAGGGAGAACGCCGGGTCCGGGGCGCCCTTGGGGCGGCCCAGGTGCGAGGCGACGACCACCTTGGCGCCCGCTTCGGCGAGGGCCTTGATGGTGGGCAGGACGGCGCGGATACGGCCGTCGTCGGTGATGAGGCCGTCGGCCAGCGGCACGTTCAGGTCGGCGCGGACGAAGACCCGCTTGCCGTCCACGCCTTCGGCGAGAAGTTCGTCGATCGTCTTCATGAAAGGACTCCTAGGAGGGCTCTGTGTTGTCCGGGAGGGCTGATCGATCCGTGCACAGAGCAGGGCTCGGACAACGCGGCTGTGCGCTGCCCGAGCCCTGCTCTCACATCAGAGGTGCCTGCTCCGGGACTTAGAGCTGGCCGCCGACGAAGACCGTGAGGTCGACGAGGCGGTTGGAGTAGCCCCACTCGTTGTCGTACCAGCCGAGGATCTTCACCGAGTTGCCCTCCTGAACCATCGTCAGGGAGGAGTCGAAGGTGCAGGAGGCCGGGTCGCCGACGATGTCCGAGGAGACGATCGGGTCCTCGGTGTACGACAGGTAGCCCTTGAGGTCGCCGTCGTCGGAGGCCTTCTTGAACGCGGCGTTGACCTCGTCCTTGGTGACCTCGCGCTGGAGGGTCACGACCAGGTCGGTGGCCGAGCCGGTCGGGACCGGGACGCGCATGGCGATGCCGTCCAGCTTGCCCTTGAGCTGCGGGAGGACCAGGGCGGTGGCCTTGGCGGCACCGGTCGTGGTCGGGATGATGTTCTCGGCGGCGGCGCGGGCGCGGCGCAGGTCCGAGTGCGGGAAGTCCAGGATGCGCTGGTCGTTCGTGTACGCGTGGACCGTCGTCATCAGGCCCTTGACGATGCCGAAGTTCTCGTCGAGCACCTTGGCCATCGGCGCCACACAGTTGGTGGTGCAGGAGGCGTTGGAGATGATGTTGTGCTGCGCCGGGTCGTACTTGTCCTGGTTGACGCCCATCACGATGGTGATGTCCTCGTCCTTGGCCGGAGCCGAGATCAGGACCTTCTTGGCGCCGCCGGCGATGTGCTTCTCGGCGTCGGCCTTCTTGGTGAAGATGCCGGTCGACTCGATGACGATGTCGACGCCCAGCTCGCCCCACGGGATGTCGGCGGGGTTGCGCTCGGAGAGCACCTTGATGGTGTGGCCGTCGACGGTGATCGTGTCGGCGGTGTGCGACACCTCGGCCTTGAGGCGGCCCAGGATGGTGTCGTACTTCAGCAGGTGAGCGGTGGTCGCGGTGTCACCCAGGTCGTTGACAGCCACGATCTCGATGTCAGCACCCTGCTCCAGCAGCGCGCGGAAGTAGTTACGACCGATGCGGCCAAAGCCGTTGATGCCTACGCGGATCGTCACGAACCGATCTCCTCGTTAGGTACGCCGACTCAGTGCCGGCGAGTTGTATGGGATGTCCCCGACCGCCTACGACCCTACCTCCCTGAGGCGTCTGCGGTGACATCGAGATGCCCCATACACGGCAGGGTGTTCCGTACCCACCAGTAGGGGTACGGAACACCCTCGGTGTTGACGAGATAGTCACACAGGGTCAGCTCTTCAGCGCCCCGAGCGCCTTCTTGATGAGGGCCGCGCGGTCGGCCGCCGCGGTGACGTGTTCCAGGCCGAAGCCCAGTAGCACGGTGTCGTCCGTGGTGATGCCGCCGTACGTCTTGAACAGCTCTCCGTAGCGCGCCCAGTCCTTGAGCACGGAGGGGCTGCCCGCAGGCGGTCCGGAGGCGCTCCAGGGCCCGAGCGAGGTCTCGAAGCCCTCGGTCTCGGTGGCCGCCCCGCCGACGACGAGGGAGGCGTTGTCCGCGAGGACGCCGTGACCGCCGGTGTTCGGGTCGGTGATGTAGCTCAGCGACACCTCGACCGACTTGCCGGCGTACGCGCTGAGGTCGAAGTTGACCTGCTGCCAGCCGCTGGAGGCGCCGGTGAAGCTGTTCCACGCCCCGCTGGTACCGGTGTTGGCGCAGCCGGTGGAACTCACCGTCAGGTACCGCTTGAGGAACGGGTGCTCCCTGACCAGGAATCCGGCCTCGCACTCCGCGGGGACCGCGGTGCTGGTGGCGCCGCCCGCCTCGGGGAGGGTCGTCCAGTCGTCGGCCCCGGTGGTGTGGGCCTCGATCACCGCGTGGTCGTAGCCGGGCTCGGTGTCCCACAGGAGCTGGGTGCGCAGCGTCGGCTTGTCGGCGGCGCCGACACCGGTGAGGTCGATGGTCCGGGTGAGGCGCTTGTAGGCGTCGTCGGTGTGCACGGCGGCGGCCATGTACGAGCCCGCGTAGGGCCCGTACGGGTTGACGGTCCCGGCGAACTGGCCCGCTCCCGCGCTCGACGCGAACTGCGGGTACTGCGCGGCCGCCAGCGAGTCCGAGGTGACGCCGTAGGTACCCGCCGAGTTCAGCGGATTGCCGGGCGCGTCGCCGAGTGCTCCCGTGAAGCCGGTGAGCTTTCCGGAGCCGGCGAATCCGTTGGCCCCCGGAGTGGACGTACGGGAGTAGGCACCCAGGTAGTACTGGCTGAAGTCGTTCGAAAGGGTGCCGCCGCCGAGGTCGACGTTGCCGCCGGCCTGCTCGCCCGCCTCGATCAGCTTGCCGCCCTCGTTGAGGAAGGCGCGCAGTTGGAGCTGGGTGGCGTTGCCCGGCCGGGCGGCGCCGGTGTAGTGGACGACCGTCTTGAAGTGGTCGAGCACGCCGAGCGCGTCGGGCGCGCCCAGGGCCGCCACGTCCCAGACGAGGGGCTTCTTGCCGTTGGCCTTCAGGGCGTCGACGTAGGCCTGGGACTGCGTGGCGGTCGCGCCCTCCTCGGCGACGACCAGCGTGTCGGCACCGGGCCGCTGGGCCACGGTGTACGTGAAGCGCGTACTGGAGGTCTTCTTGCCGTTCCTGGTCTCACCGGTGAACCACACCTCGACCTTGTCGCCGGGGTCGCCGTCCTTCACCTTGGCGCGGTACTCGTCGAAGTAGAGGTTGTCCTTGCCGCCGTAGGTCTCGCCGCCCTTCCAGGCCTTGAGCGCCATGTCCAGCGTACGGCCGCCGTTGACGCGGTACTTGAGCTCCTTGTCGCGTACGGACCTGCGGACGACGACGGAGACCTCCTGGTCGGCGCCGCGGGAGTACGACGTCGTGAAGGGGGCCGGGGTGAAGTCGGGTGCGTCGAGGCCCACCGAGGACGACGGCTGGTCGGGGTGGGCCGCGGTCTCGGCGACGGAGAGCGCGAACGGGACGTTCTTCTCGAACTCCTGCTCGATCAGCTTCTCGTCGTCCGGGAAGGTGAAGACCGAGGCGCAGTCGGCCGCGTTCCAGGCGTCGTTCGGGTCGATGTCCGAGGCGGTCTGGCAGGTCGACATCTCGGGGGTGAACATCGCCATGCCGTTGACGTTGCCCGCGTGGCCGTCCGCCTCGCCGTTGGTCGTGTAGAGCTCCGAGGAGACCTGGGGGTGGTAGCCCGGGATCGCGGAGTGCTCGGGGGTTCCGGCGAGCGCCTTGTAGAGCACGTCGTCCGGGGTGGGCGTCGCCACCTGCCAGCCCACTCCGTAGAGGAGCAGTTGGGCGGCGGAGTGGTAGTTGATGCCGTACGTGAAGCCGATCCGCTTCTCGAAGGCGTCGAGCGCCTTGGTCTCGGGCTCGGAGCCGGGGCTCGCGCCGCGATAGGTCTCACTGGTGGGGTTGGGTGACGAACCCTCGTCGTCGTAGCCCCACTTGTAGGCGAAGTTGCGGTTGAGGTCGACACCGTCACCGGTGGAGATGACCCCGTCGCCGTTCACGTCCCGCAGGTTCTTGCGCCACTGGCGGGCGTCGGCGTCCTTGAACGTGTAGTCGTAGCCGTCGGGGTTGGCCGACAGGACGAACCACAGCTCGGTGGAGTCGACGATCTTCTTGATGCGTTTGTCCGTGGAGTAGTTGTCCAAGTAGTAGTGCATCAGACGCCGTGTCATCTCGGGCGTGATCCACTCGCGCGCGTGCTGGTTGGACAGGTACAGCACGGACGGCTTGGAGCCGTCCTTGGTCTTCTTCGCGCCCTTGGTCAGTTTGAGCGCGAGGATGTCCTGGCCGTTGACCGTCTTGCCGATGGAGACGACCTTGGTGAGGTCGGGGTGGGCGGCGCCGGTCTTGACGATCTCCTCCTGGAGATTGCCCTTGCCGCTGTACGGGCGGAACACGCCCTGGGCCGCCTTCTCCACCCGTGCTTCGGCCTTGGCCGTCAGGGTGTGCTCGGTGAGGTCGACGCCCTGCTTCTCCAGCTTCTTGGCCTGCTGGTCGGTGACGTAGACCTCGACCGCGCTCTTGCCGTTCTTCCACGTCGTGTCGCCGAGTTCGTGGCCGTCCTGCCCGGCCGCGAGCAGCAGGGGTACCTGCTGCTTCGTGATCTCCGCGTGGAACACCTTCACGGCGTTCGCGTCGGGCTTGGGTGAACCGCCGTTCTGCGCCTGGGCGATGGGCGCCATGCCCGCACCGCCCAGCAGGAGCGCGCCCGTAGCGAGGATCGCTCTCGCTCTTCGTCTCATGAGCCCCCCTTGCGTGAGTCCGCCACAGCAGCGAACAGATGCCAGGCTCATGACACTTCATGGTCAAGTCAAGGGTGCCTCACAGGAACACAAACGCCGGTGCCGATGTCCCAAGTGGGCATCGGCACCGGCGTGTTGGGCTTCTGGCGATCGATCGGACCAGTCAGCCGGCGAGGTTGTCCGCCATCTCCTCGGTGAGGTTCGACTCCGTCCCGGGGATGCCGAGATCCTGGGCCCGCTTGTCGGCCATCGCGAGCAGCCGCCGGATACGGCCGGCGACGGCGTCCTTGGTCAGCGGCGGTTCGGCGAGCGCGCCCAGCTCCTCCAGGGAGGCCTGCTTGTGCTCCATGCGCAGCCGTCCGGCGGCCGCGAGGTGCTCGGGCACCTCGTCCGCGAGGATCTCCAGGGCGCGCTGCACGCGGGCCCCGGCGGCGACGGCGGCACGGGCCGAGCGGCGCAGGTTGGCGTCGTCGAAGTTGGCGAGCCGGTTGGCCGTGGCGCGGACCTCGCGGCGCATCCGCCGCTCCTCCCAGGCCAGCACCGACTCGTGCGCTCCGAGGCGGGTGAGCAGCGCGCCGATCGCGTCTCCGTCACGGACGACCACGCGGTCCACGCCGCGCACCTCGCGGGCCTTCGCGGCGATCGAGAGCCGACGAGCGGCGCCGACGAGCGCGAGCGCGGCCTCCGGACCCGGGCAGGTCACCTCCAGGGAGGAGGAGCGGCCCGGCTCGGTGAGCGAGCCGTGCGCCAGGAAGGCCCCGCGCCAGGCCGCCTCGGCGTCGCAGGTGGCCCCCGAGACCACCTGCGGCGGGAGGCCCCGGATCGGACGGCCACGACCGTCCACGAGCCCCGTCTGGCGGGCCAGCTGGTCGCCACCCGCGACGACCCGTACGACATACCGGGAGCCGCGGCGCAGACCGCCGGGCGCCATCACGATCAGTTCGGAGCTGTGGCCGAAGATCTCCAGAATGTCCCGCTTCAGCCGGCGCGCCGCCATCGCGGTGTCCAGCTCCGCCTCGATCACAATCCGGCCGCTCACCAGGTGGAGGCCGCCGGCGAACCGCAGAATGGCGGAGACCTCCGCCTTTCTGCAGCAGGTCCGGGTGACGGGGAGCCGGGAAATTTCATCCTTCACCGCTGCCGTCATCGCCATGGGCCGATCCTTCCATGCATCCGAAAAATACGGTCGTACGCGGCGGCCAACAGCTCCGGGTCGTGCCGCGGAGATCCGTCGGTCCGGGCCACCGGCGCCAGCTCGACCGCGGCGCCGAACCGCTTGGCGGCGTCGGTGAGTGAGTCGCGATCGGGCACGGCGGCCTCGTCGGCCAGCACCACGTCCAGGGCGAGTTTAGGGGCGTGTCGTCCCAAAACCTCCAAATGACGCTGCGGGGAGAAGCCCTCGGTTTCTCCGGGCTGCGGGGCGAGGTTCAGGGAGAGTACCCGGCGCGCCTTCGTCTCGGTGAGCGCATCGAGGAGCTCGGGCACGAGAAGGTGCGGAATCACCGAGGAGAACCAGGAGCCGGGGCCGAGGACCACCCAGTCCGCGTCGAGGACCGCCGCCACGGCCTCGGGGACGGCCGGCGGGTCGGCGGGGACGACGTGCACGGACTGCACCTCACCGGGGGTGAGGGCCACGGTCGCCTGTCCCCGTACCGTGTCCACGTCCTCGGGCCGCTCCGGGTCGTGCCCCTTGACCAGGGCCTGGAGCTCCAGGGGTACGGCGGACATGGGCAGCACCCGGCCGTGCGCGCCGAGGAGCCTGCCGACCAGGTCCAGGGCCTGGACATGGTCGCCGAGCTGTTCCCACAGGGCGACGATCAGCAGATTGCCGACCGCGTGCTCGTGCAGATCGCCCTGGGACTGGAAGCGGTGCTGGATGACGCGGGCCCAGGTCTGGCCCCAGTCGTCGTCGCCGCACAGTGCGGCCAGGGCCTTGCGCAGGTCGCCGGGCGGCAGCACGCCCAGCTCGTCGCGCAGGCGCCCGCTGGAACCGCCGTCGTCGGCCACGGTGACGACGGCGGTGAGGTCGCCGGTGATCCGGCGCAGCGCGGCGAGCGAGGCGGACAGCCCCATGCCGCCGCCGAGGGCGACGACCTTGGGCTGGGCACCGCGGCGGCGCGGCTTCCCGCCGCGCGCCTCGGCGGGCCTGTCGCCGCGTCCCTCGGAGGCGACCCGGCGCAGCCTGCTCAGCCGCAGTGCGGCACGTCCGGTCACTCGCGCCCCATGTCCCGGTGGACGACCACGGTCTCCACGCCCTGCGAGGCGAGGCGAGCGGCGAGCTTCTCGGAGGTGGCGACCGAGCGGTGCTTGCCGCCGGTGCAGCCGACCGCGATGGTCACATAGCGCTTGCCCTCGCGGCGGTAGCCGGCGGCGATGAGCTGGAGCAGCTCGGTGTAGCGGTCGAGGAACTCCTTGGCGCCGGGCTGGTTGAAGACGTACGCCGACACCTCCTCGTTCAGGCCGGTGAAGGGGCGCAGCTCCGGGACCCAGTGCGGGTTGGGCAGGAAGCGCATGTCCACGACCAGGTCGGCGTCGACCGGAAGGCCGTACTTGAAGCCGAAGGACATGACGGTGGCCCGCAGCTCGGGCTCCTCCTCGCCGGCGAACTGGGCGTCCATCTTGGCGCGCAGCTCGTGCACGTTCAGGCTGGAGGTGTCGATGACCAGGTCGGCGTCGCCGCGCAGCTCACGCAGCAGCTCGCGCTCGGCGTCGATGCCGTCGACGATGCGGCCGTCGCCCTGGAGGGGGTGCGGACGGCGCACGGACTCGAAGCGGCGCACCAGGGCCTCGTCGGAGGACTCCAGGAAGACGATCCGCCGGGTGACGTTCTTCGCCTCCAGGTCGGCGAGGGACTCGCGGAGGTTGTCGAAGAAGCGGCGGCCTCGTACGTCGACGACGACCGCGATCCTCGCCACGTTGCCCTGCGAGCGGGCGCCGAGCTCCACCATCGTGGGGATCAGCGCGGGCGGCAGGTTGTCGACGACGAACCAGCCGAGGTCCTCCAGACACTTGGCGGCCGTCGACCGGCCCGCCCCGGACATCCCGGAGATGATCACCAGCTCGGGGATGGCGGCTTCGGGCACCGCGGGCGTCTCCATCGTCGTACCCCCCTGGGTGTCGTCGGCGGCCTGTGGTGCGGCCGTCTGTCCGGTCTGCGGTCCGGCCGGTTGCTCGGCCGGTTGCTCGGTCTGTGCTGGGTTCTCTTGTCGTTCGTTGTCGCTCATGTCTCCTGCCCCCGTCGCTCGTGTGAGGTGCCCGCGGACACGGGCTCCTCCGGGGAGCCCGTGGTGGTGGTGGCGGACGCCCCGGCTTCCTCGTCTTCCATGATCTCTCCAGTCGCCGTGTTCACGGCGGGTGCGGCCGGAGCCGCCTGGGCGAGGGCCACGGCGACTGCCTCGGCGGTCTTGCGGCCTATGCCGGGGACCTCGCAGATCTGGTCGATGGTCGCGGATCGCAGCTTTTTCACCGAGCCGAAGTGCTTGACCAGCGCCTGCTTGCGGGTCTCGCCGAGGCCCGGCACCTCGTCCAGCGGGCTCGCCTTGAAACGCTTGGCCCGCTTGGTGCGCTGGTAGGTGATGGCGAAGCGGTGGGCCTCGTCACGGACCCGCTGGAGCAGGTACAGGCCCTCGCTGGTGCGGGGCAGGACCACCGGGTCTTCCTCGTGCGGCAGCCAGACCTCCTCCAGACGCTTGGCGAGGCCACAGACGGCGATGTCGTCGATGCCCAGTTCGTCGAGGGCCCTCTTGGCCGCCGCGACCTGCGGCTGGCCGCCGTCGACGACGACGAGCTGCGGGGGGTAGGCGAAGCGCTTGGGGCGGCCGTCCTCCTCGGTGAAGGCGTTCCCCGCGAAGGCGTTCCCCGTGGTGTCGCTCTCCGGAGTGGCGTTCTCCAGGGTGGCGGTCGCCGGAGTGGCGTTCCCCAGCGTGGCGTTTTCGGCGGAGGCCCCGTCGGTGGAGGCGTTCTCGCCGTCCGTCCACTCGCCCGTCCGCTCCTTCTCGGCGAGATAGCGCCTGAAGCGGCGGGTGATCACCTCGTGCATGGAGCGGACGTCGTCCTGGCCCTCGAAGCCCTTGATCTGGAAGCGCCGGTACTCGCTCTTGCGCTGCAGCCCGTCCTCGAAGACGACCATGGAGGCGACCACGTCGTCACCCTGGAGGTGCGAGATGTCGTAGCACTCGATCCGGAGCGGGGCACTGTCCAGGTCGAGGGCTCCGGCGATCTCCTCCAGCGCGCGCGAGCGGGTGGTCAGGTCGGAGGCGCGCTTGGTCTTGTGCAGGCCCAGCGCCTGGAGCGCGTTGCGCTGCACGGTCTCCATGAGCGCCTTCTTGTCGCCGCGCTGCGGGATGCGCAAGGACACGTTCGACCCGCGGCGCTCGGTCAGCCACTCCTGGACGGGCTCCACGGGGTCGGGCAGTGCCGGGACGAGCACCTCCTTGGGGACGGAGTCGCCCCTCTCCTCCCCGTAGAGCTGCTGCAGCGCGTGTTCGACCAGGTCACCGGTGGTGACGGCCTCCACCTTGTCGGTGACCCAGCCGCGCTGGCCGCGCACCCGGCCGCCGCGCACGTGGAAGATCTGCACGGCGGCTTCCAGCTCGTCCTCGGCGACGGCCATGAGGTCGGCGTCGGTCGCGTCGGCGAGCACGACCGCGTTCTTCTCCATGGCCTTCTTCAGGGCCTCGATGTCGTCACGCAGACGGGCCGCCCGCTCGTACTCCATCTCCTCGGCCGCGTCCGTCATCTGCTTCTCGAGGCGGCGGATGTACGTCCCCGTACGGCCGGCCATGAAGTCACAGAACTCCTCGGCCAGGTCACGGTGTTCCTCGGCGGAGACCCGCCCGACACAGGGGGCGGAGCACTTGCCGATGTAGCCCAGGAGGCAGGGGCGGCCGGTGCGGGCGGCGTTCTTGAAGACGCCCGCCGAGCAGGTGCGGACCGGGAAGACGCGCAGCAGCAGGTCGACGGTGTCCCGGATCGCCCACGCGTGCCCGTACGGACCGAAATAGCGCACGCCCTTGCGCTTGTGGCCGCGCATCACCTGCACCCGCGGGAACTCCTCGTTCATCGTCACCGCGAGATAGGGGTAGCTCTTGTCGTCGCGGTACTTGACGTTGAACCGGGGGTCGAACTCCTTGATCCAGGAGTACTCCAGCTGCAGCGCCTCGACCTCCGTGGACACCACCGTCCACTCCACGGACGCGGCCGTGGTGACCATGGTGCGGGTGCGGGGGTGGAGGCCCGCCAGGTCCTGGAAGTAGCTGGCCAGGCGCTGGCGCAGGCTTTTCGCCTTTCCGACGTAGATCACCCGGCGGTGCTCGTCGCGAAATTTGTACACCCCGGGAGAGTCCGGGATCTGTCCCGGCTTGGGGCGGTAGCTGGAGGGGTCGGCCATGTCACACACCCTACTGGCGAGGGCTGACACCGCGACGACCTCCCGGCCCGCCCGTGGACTCGGCCGCCGGGACCGCGATCGCAGATCGGCCAGAGGGCGGTACGGCAGGTTGAGTAGGTTGCGTATCAGGTGTTGTCGGGGCTTGGTCAACACGCTTCAATGCGTGGGAACTCGGGGTCGTGGACGGCGACAGGCGCGTGTGAACAAGCCCCGCGCGCCGGCCGGGCGCCCCCGACGACCTGCATCCAACGGTCTGACCAGCCGTTGTGAACATTCACAGAAAGGCCCCTGCATGCGGTACGGCACACAGCACGCGGACGTCGCCATCGCGGAACTGGAGACGGCCCTGGCGGGCGGCCCCTTCCATGTCGCGCTGCGCGCCGCGATCGCCGCACGCGGCCTGCCCCTGCAGCGCGTGCAGCACCATCTGTCGCGGTACGGGGTCAAAGTCGGGGTCACGAGCCTGAGTTACTGGCAGCAGGGCGCCCGGCGCCCGCAGCGCCCCGAGTCGCTGCGCGCCGTACGCGCTCTGGAGGAGATCCTCCAGCTCCCGGACGAATCGCTGATCCGGCTGCTGGCCAAGGCCGACGAGCGCTGCGCCCCCCAGCGCCCCACCGGCCGCTCGTACCGCTCCCTGGTGGAGGCCTCCGGCGTCCTGGAGCGGCTCCTGGCCGAGCTGGAGTCACCGCTCGACGGCGGGCTGCACACCCTCGGCCACCACGAACTCGTCCGGATAGGCACGCACCGCGAGCTGCTCGCGCGTGAGTCCCACCACATCGTGCGGGCCTACAAGGACGGCGTGGACCGCTATGTGGCCGTCCACCACGGCGACCCGGGCTGCGCCCCGGAGCGCACGGCGGTCCGAGCCCTGGAAAACTGCCGTACGGGACGGGTGCGCTGGCACCGCGACACCGGAGTGCTGGTCGCCGAGCTGCTCTTCGACACGCGGCTGCGTGCAGGAGATACGTTCCTGTTCCGCTACGGCTTCGAGGACGGCACGGCCGGTGCGTCCAGCGAGTACGTACGCGGGTTCGGCTTCGCGGGCGGGCAGTACGCCCTCCAGGTGCGGTTCGCCGAGGAGGTACTGCCCGTGCGCTGCCACCGGTTCACCCAGCACTCGGCGGCGGCGCCACGCAGCGGCCGCCAGGAGCTCCCCCTCAGCGGGCGCCATCGCTCGGTGCATCTCGTCGAGCCGCGGGTGCGGTCGGGCATCGTGGGCATCGGCTGGGACTGGGAGTGATCCCGGTCGGCCGGGAACGCGGCGTCACCGCGCTTGCGGTCAGGGACCCGCGACAATCCTGCCGCCCTTGGCCTCCACCGACAGCTCCTTCAGCGCCACGGTGGCCGGGGCCTGCAGCACCTTGCCCGTCGCCGCGTCGAACTCGCTGCCGTGGCACGGGCAGATGAGCGTCGTGCCCTGAAGCTTGTTGATGGCGCACCCGGCGTGCGTGCAGATCGTGCTGAACGCCTTCAGGGAGCCGTTCTCGGCGCGGCTGACCACGACGTTCTCTTCCCGGTACAGCTTGGCGCCGCCCTTGGCGATCTCGCTCTCCGCGCCCAGCTCGACCGGCGCGGTCGGCGTCGCCGGCGTCCCGCCACCGCTGCCGCCGGAGCAGGCACTGAGGGCGATCCCGGCGACCGGGGCGAGCGCGGCTCCTCGCAGGACGGTACGGCGGGCAGGCATGGCGTCTCCACAGGTCGGGGCCGGGTGCGTGTCGACGATACCGGTACGGATCATTCCGCCTGAAGGGGGTCCGCACAGGTGTGAGTGACAGGACGTAAACGTTTGCGCAAGCGTTTACGTCCACCGGCGAATGCGATACGTTCCCGCCGGAGCAGGCCGAGAGTTCGGGGAGGGCCCCAGAGGGGCGCCCGGGGAGAGGCGAGGCAGGGCGATGGCAACGATGGTCGACGTGGCGGCGCACGCGGGAGTGTCCGTGGCGACCGTCTCCCATGTGCTCAACGACACGCGCCCTGTGCTGCCCCACACCCGCCAGGCCGTCCTGGACGCCATCGACGCGCTCGGCTACACGCCCAACACCCTGGCCCGTTCGCTGGTCACCGCACGCACCCGGTCCATCGGCCTCGCGGTGTCGGCGATCAGCAACCCGTACTTCACGGAGATCCTCCAGGGCGTCGAGGCGGGCGCCCTGGAGCACGGATACGGGCTGCTCCTCGCCGATCCCCACGACGACCCCCAGCACGAGCGGAAGGTCGTCCAGCTGCTGCACGAGCGACGCGTCGACGGTCTGATCGTCGCGCCCTCCGCCGATCCGGACGCACTCCTGCGCTACCTAGGGCAGCACAACGTGCCGACCGTCTTCCTGGACCGCCTGGTCGAGGCCCCGGCCGGCCACCCCTTCCGCTTCGACCAGGTCTGCGCCGAGAACGCCGAGCCGATGGCACAGCTGGTCGGGCATCTCGCCGAACGGGGTCACCGGCGCATCGGACTCGTCGCGGGCCTGCCCGGGCTCAGCACCACCAACGAGCGGATCTCCGGCTACCGCCACGGCCTCGCGGGCGCCGGGCTCCCCTACGACGAACGGCTCGCGGCACACGGCGACTCCGAGGCGACGGCCGCCGAACGTGGCACCGACGCGCTGCTGTCCCTGGCGGCGCCCCCGACCGCGCTGGTCACCGGAAACAACGCGATGACCATCGGAGCCCTGCGCGCCCTGCGCGAACGCGGTCTGTCCGTGCCGGACGACCTGGCGCTGTGCTGCTTCGACGACTTCGCCTGGGCGGATCTGTTCGCGCCCCGGCTGACCGCGATCTCCCAGCCCAGCAAGGAGATCGGCGCGCAGGCCGTCCGGCTGCTCCTGGAACGGCTCGCCTCGCCGGACCACCCGGCCCGCACCGTGCGGCTCCCCTGCGCCTTCGTCCACCGCACCTCGTGCGGCTGCGCCGAGCCCCCCAGGACGTCGGGGGCCACCCACACCGACCTGAGTCAGAAGAGTCCCGCGAAAGGATCCCTGTCGTGATCGTCGTCGCCGGTGAGGCCCTGATCGACCTGGTACCGCAGGGCGCGGGAGCGCTCGTCGGCCTGCGGCCCGCACGCGGCGGCGGCCCCTACAACACGGCGGTGGCGCTGGGCCGCCTCGGCTCCCCCACCGCCTTCTGCTCCCGGGTCTCGTACGACGCCTTCGGTGAGGCGCTCCTCGACGGGCTGCACGAGGCGGGCGTCGATGTCTCCTCCGTGCAGCGCGGGACGGAGCCGACGACCCTCGCGGTCGCCTCCATCGACGCGGACGGCTCGGCGGCTTACTCCTTCTACGTCGAGGGCACGGCCGACCGCCTGTTCGCCGTACCGGACCGCCTCCCGGACGCCACCCGGGCGGTGTCCTTCGGGACCTGCTCGCTGGTCCTGGAGCCGGGCGCGAGCGCCTACGAGGAGCTGATGCGGGCCGCCGCCGCGCGCGGTGTGTTCACCACGCTCGACCCGAACATCCGGGCCGTGCTCATCCCCGACGCGGACGCCTATCGGGCCCGCTTCAAGAGCTGGCTGCCGTCGGTGTCGCTCCTCAAGCTCTCCGAGGAGGACGCGCTGTGGCTGGGCGGCACCCCGCGCGAGTGGCTGGCGTCCGGTCCCGCGGCCGTCGTGATCACCCAGGGCGGCGACGGCCTGACGGTGTTCACCCAGGACGGCTCCGTCCACTCCGTGCCCGGTGAGCCGGTCGAGGTCGTGGACACCATCGGCGCCGGAGACACGGTGAACGCGGCCCTGCTGCACGGCCTGGCCACGCGGGACGCGCTGTCCCCGGCGGCGCTGGCCGAGCTGGGCCCCGACGGCTGGAGCGAGCTGCTGCGGTTCGCGGCCCGCGCGGCGGCGATCACCTGCTCACGAGCGGGCGCGGAGCCGCCGTTCGCCGCGGAACTCGACGCCCCCTGAGGCAGCTGGATCCTCTGCGACCGATGTGGTCCAAGGGCGGCTGACCGTGCAACGGGCGGTGCCCCACGGGGAGTTCCCATGGGGCACCGCATTCTCGTGATGTATCGGGCCTGGCCCGTCCGGCCGGATCAGGCCTTGCGTGCCCGCGTGGTCTTCTTCGCGGGGGCGGCCTTCTTCGTGGCCGTCGTCCTGGTGGCCGCGGCGGCCTTCGTCGTGGCCGTGTTGTTCACGGCCTTCGTGGTCGTCTTCCTGGCCGTCGCCTTGGCCGCGACCGCCTTCTTGGCCGCCGCCTTGCGGGGGGCCGGTACGGGGGCGGCGTCGCTGATCCGGTCCGCGCCCAGGACGTCGCGCAGGAACTTGCCGGTGTGGCTGGCCGGAACCCCGGCGACCTGCTCGGGCGTGCCCTCGGCGACCACGAGACCACCGCCGTTGCCGCCCTCCGGGCCCATGTCGACGACCCAGTCAGCGGTCTTGATGACGTCGAGGTTGTGCTCGATGACGATGACCGTGTTGCCCTTGTCGACCAGCCCGGAGAGCACCGTGATCAGCTTGCTGATGTCCTCGAAGTGCAGACCCGTGGTCGGCTCGTCCAGCACGTACACCGTGCGGCCCGTGGAACGCTTCTGGAGCTCGCTGGCGAGCTTGACGCGCTGGGCCTCGCCGCCGGACAGCGTCGGCGCGGACTGACCGAGCCGGACGTAGCCGAGACCGACGTCGTTGAGCGTGCGCAGGTGGCGGGCGATCGCGGGGACGGCCTCGAAGAAGCCGAGGGCCTCCTCGATCGGCATGTCGAGGATCTCGGAGATGGACTTGCCCTTGTAGTGGACCTCCAGGGTCTCCCGGTTGTAGCGCGCCCCGTGGCAGACCTCGCAGGGGACGTACACGTCCGGCAGGAAGTTCATCTCGATCTTGATGGTGCCGTCGCCCGAGCAGTTCTCGCAGCGGCCGCCCTTGACGTTGAAGGAGAAGCGGCCGGGCATGTAGCCCCGCACCTTCGCCTCGGTCGTCTCGGCGAACAGCTTGCGGACGTGGTCGAAGACTCCGGTGTACGTCGCCGGGTTCGACCGCGGGGTGCGGCCGATGGGCGACTGGTCGACGTGCACGACCTTGTCGACGAGGTCGTCGCCGTCCACGCGCGTGTGCCGCCCGGGAACGTTCCGGGCGCCGTTGAGCTCGCGCGCCAGGTGCGTGTACAGGATGTCGTTGACCAGCGTCGACTTGCCGGAACCCGAGACACCCGTGACCGCCGTGAGCACGCCCAGCGGGAAGGACACGTCGATGTCCTGGAGGTTGTTCTCACGGGCGCCGTGCACGGTGAGTCTGCGGCCCGGGTCGGCGGGGCGGCGGATGTCCGGAAGCGCGATCTCCCTCTTGCCCGACAGGTACTGGCCGGTCATCGACTCGGGGTTGGCGAGCAGCTCCTTCAAGGGGCCGCTGTGCACGACCTTGCCGCCGTGCTCACCCGCGCCGGGGCCGATGTCGACGACCCAGTCGGCGACCTTGATGGTGTCCTCGTCGTGCTCGACGACGATGAGCGTGTTGCCCATGTCGCGCAGCCGGACCAGGGTCTCGATCAGCCGGTGGTTGTCGCGCTGGTGCAGACCGATGGACGGCTCGTCGAGGACGTACAGGACACCGACGAGGCCGGAGCCGATCTGGGTGGCCAGGCGGATGCGCTGGGCCTCGCCGCCGGAGAGCGTGCCGGCCGCGCGGTTGAGCGACAGGTAGTCGAGGCCGACGTCGACCAGGAAGCGCAGCCGTTCGTTGACCTCCTTCAGGACGCGCTCGGCGATCTTCTTGTCGCGTGCGTCGAGCTTCAGCTCGCCCAGGAAGTCCGCGCAGTCGCTGATCGACATCGCGGAGACCTCCGCGATCGACTTCTCCATGACGGTGACGGCGAGGATGAGCGGCTTGAGGCGGGTGCCCTCACAGGTGGGGCAGGGCACCTCGCGCATATAGCCCTCGAAGCGCTCGCGGCTGGCGTCGCTCTCGGACTCGCTGTGCCGCCGCTTGATGAAGGGGACGGCCCCTTCGAAGGGCGTGGTGTAGACACGCTCGCGCCCGTAGCGGTTGCGGTAGCGCACCTCGATCTGCGTCTTGTGGCCGTAGAGCAGGGCCTTCTTGGCGCGCTGCGGGAGACCGGCGAAGGGGATGTCGGTCCGGAATCCCAACGCGTCGGCGAGGGCTCCGACGAGCCGCCCGAAGTAGTCCTTGGTGTGCCCGTGCGACCAGGGGTGGATGGCTCCCTCGTCGAGGGACTTGTCCTCGTCCGGGACGATCAGCTCGGGGTCGACCTCCATGCGCGTACCGATACCGGTGCACTCGGGGCAGGCGCCGAAGGGCGAGTTGAAGGAGAAGGAGCGGGGCTCCAGCTCCTCGAACGACA
Source organism: Streptomyces sp. NPDC058086 (assembly GCF_042885015.1). Classification (NCBI taxonomy): domain Bacteria; kingdom Bacillati; phylum Actinomycetota; class Actinomycetes; order Kitasatosporales; family Streptomycetaceae; genus Streptomyces; species Streptomyces sp. NPDC058086. The sequence goes on from NZ_JBHVST010000051.1 coordinate 33,675, forward strand.
GGTCGTCGTACGGGCAGTACAGGTGCTCCGAGTACATGCGCTCGCGCTCGGGGTCGTCCTCTGGGAGGTCGACGAAGTCGAGCACGACCATGCCGCCGGAGAGCCCGAGGGCGGTCTCCACGGAGTCGGTGAGGCGGCGCTTGGCGGAGTCCTTCACCGTGAGGCGGTCGACGACCACCTCGATGGTGTGCTTCTCCTGCTTCTTCAGCGTGGGCGGCTCGGTGAGCTGGATCGTCTGACCGTCGACCCTGGCCCGGCTGTACCCCTTGGTCTGGAGATCGGCGAAGAGGTCGACGAACTCGCCCTTGCGCTCGCGCACCAGCGGGGACAGCACCTGGAAGCGGCTCCCCTCGGGCAGCTCCAGAACCCTGTCGACGATGGCCTGCGGCGACTGGCGCGTGATGGGGCGGCCGCACTCGGGACAGTGCGGCTTGCCGATGCGCGCGAAGAGCAGGCGCAGGTAGTCGTAGACCTCGGTGATGGTGCCGACCGTCGAGCGCGGGTTGCGCGAGGTCGACTTCTGGTCGATGGAGACCGCCGGGGAGAGGCCTTCGATGAAGTCGACGTCCGGCTTGTCCATCTGGCCGAGGAACTGCCGGGCGTACGAGGACAGTGACTCCACGTAACGCCGCTGCCCCTCGGCGAAGATCGTGTCGAAGGCCAGCGAGGACTTGCCCGACCCCGACAGGCCCGTGAAGACGATGAGCGAGTCGCGCGGGAGGTCGAGCGAGACATTCTTCAGATTGTGCTCGCGCGCTCCACGGACGATGAGACGGTCGGCCACGCCGGTCCGCACCTTTCTTGAGAGAAGTGACAGGGGCCGAGGCCCCCGTCTTTCCCAGACTAGGGGGAGCCACTGACAGCGCCGGTTGCTTTCCCTGGTTCACAACAATCCCGGGCCATCCAGCATGCCCGACGCCGCACTCGAGGGTATAGCACGTGCATTCGATTTGCGGGCGTGCCCGACCACCTTCACCCGAACGTGTGGCGGGGCTAGGGTCGGCCGCATGATGGATCATGTGCGCGACCTGGCGTCTGTACGCGACGCGACCGAACGACTGCTCAACGCAGCCGCCGAACTGGACAACGCTTCCGTGGCCGAGCCGTCACGGCTGCCCGGCTGGAGCCGCGGCCATGTGCTCGCCCACCTCGCCCGTAACGCGGACGCACTCGTGAACGTCCTCGACGGGCGCCCCATGTACGTCTCCGGGGAAGCCCGGGACGCCGACATCGAGCGGGACGCGCCGCGCCCGCTGGACGTACAGCTCGCGGACCTGCGGGAGAGCGCGGCCCGGTTCCAGGACGTGGGGGCCGTGCCCGCGGACTGGTCGCGCACGGTGGAGCTGCGCAACGGGGTCACGGACTCCGCGGCCCGGGTGCCGTTGCGGCGCTGGGCCGAGGTCGAGCTGCATCACGTGGATCTGGGGATCGGGTACGAGCTCGAAGATCTCCCGGAGGAGTTCGTGGAACGGGAGATCGAGTTCCTCGCCGATCGCTTCACGGGGCACCCCGAGGTGCCGTCCACACGGATCACCGACGCCGCGCGCGCATGGAGCACGGGACGCGACGCCGAGGGCGGACCCGAGGTCAAGGTGACCGGTCCCGCTCCGGCGCTGCTCGGCTGGCTCTGCGGACGGCGCGACGGTTCGGGGCTGAGCGCCGATGGCGGACCCCTCCCCGCGCTCCCCCCGCTATAGGCTGCCGTCATGACGTACAGCGGAGCGGTGAAGGTCGGCGGACCAGCCGATGTGCACGAGCTGCAGAACCTGATGATCTCCAAGGTCGCGGTCGGCCCGATGGACAACAACGCCTATCTGCTGCGCTGCCGGGCCACCGACGAGCAGCTGCTGATCGACGCGGCCAACGATGCCGGCACCCTGCTCACGCTGATCGGCGACGACGGCATCGCGTCCGTCGTCACCACACATCAGCACGGCGACCACTGGCAGGCGCTCGCGGAGGTCGTGGTGGCCACCGGCGCCCGTACCTACGCGGGCCGGGACGACGCCGAGGGCATCCCCGTGCCGACCGACGTCCTCGTGGGCGACGGCGACACGATCCGGGTGGGGCGCGTGGAACTCACCGCACGCCACCTCGTGGGGCACACGCCGGGCTCGATCGCCCTCGTCTACGACGACCCGCACGGGCACCCGCACGTGTTCACCGGGGACTGTCTCTTCCCCGGCGGTGTGGGCAACACCCGCAAGGACCCGAAGGCGTTCGCCAGTCTCATCCACGACGTCGAGACGAAGATCTTCGACGCACTGCCGGACGAGACCTGGGTCTACCCGGGGCACGGCAACGACACGACGCTGGGCGCCGAGCGGCCGCACCTTCCGGAGTGGCACGCGCGCGGCTGGTGACTCCGGCCAGGTGACGAACCCCGGCCGGGGGGCGTGAAGTCCGCGAACACGCGCCCCGTGTGAATGGAGCGCACGCGCCGGTGCCCTGCGCGCGCTCCCGGCGCGTGCAGTGGTGCAGTCCACTGGAAGCAGCCCCGCTCAGGTCGACGGCTCCTGACGCGAAACGGGCCGCCGGCCTATCGATCCCCGCCCTCGGCCGGCGGCCCCGGCAAAGCCGTCCGCAGGCCGATCCGCGGCTCTTCTCATCGATCGTTCACGGGACCGCAACACACGTTCCCACTATGCGGACATTTACCGTTGTGACCTCGACAAACGGCATGCCGCGCTGTCACTCTCCCGCCATGCATCTCGCCCAACGCACCCTGCGCCGCGCCGCGTCCGCCGCCACCGTCGCCCTGCTCGCCGTCGCCGTGGGCTGTGCCCCGCAGCCGGAGGACAAAGCCTCCGCCAAGGCCTCCGGGACAACCGGGGAAGCCTGCGCGAAGGGCGCGTTGGGCACCCGGACGTCCGGCAAGCTGACCATCGCGACCGACGAGCCCGCCTACGAGCCGTGGTTCAAGGACGACAAGCCCGCGAACGGCAAGGGCTTCGAGTCCGCGGTCGCGTACGCCGTGGCCAAGCAGCTCGGCTACGACAAGAGCGCCGTCGTCTGGCAGACCGTCCCCTTCAACAAGGCCTTCGCGCCCGGCGTGAAGACCTTCGACTTCGACATCAACCAGGTGTCGATCAGCGCCGAGCGCAAGAAGGCGGTGGACTTCTCGTCCGGCTACTACGACGTCCGCCAGGCCGTCATCGCGCTCAAGGGCTCCAAGGCCGCGCAGGCGAAGAGCATCGCGGACCTCAAGGGCGTCAAGCTGGGCGCCCAGGTCGGCACCACCAGCCTGAACTACATCGACGACGTGGTGAAGCCGACCCGCCAGCCGGCCGCGTACGCGAAGAACGACCAGGCCAAGTCCGCGCTGAAGAACGGCCAGGTCGACGCCATCGTGGTCGACCTGCCGACCGCTTTCTACATCACGGCGGCCGAGGTGACCGACGCCAAGATCGTCGGGCAGTTCGAGAACACCGGCGGCACGCCCGAACAGTTCGGACTCGTCCTCGACAAGGGCAGCGCCCTGACCTCGTGCGTGACGAAGGCCGTGGACGCCCTGCGCCAGGACGGCACGCTCGCCTCGATCGAGAAGCAGTGGCTGTCCGAGGCCGTCGACGCCCCGGTGCTCAAGTGACCCTCACCAAGGAGGAGTCGGGAGAGGACTCCGGCGAGGGCGACATGCCCGAGGCGTACGTCCCGTCGCAGCGGCGGATCGATCGGGAGCGCCACAAGCGCGCCCGCGCCCGCCGCGCGACGGCGATCGCCGCGCTCTCCACCCTGGTCACCGGCATCGTGCTGTACCTCGTCGTCGTCAACGCGCCCGGCTGGTCGCGCACCAAGGAGACGTTCTTCAACGGGCAGTACGCGCGCGAGGCGTTCCCCAAGGTCCTGGAAGGGCTGTGGCTGAACGTACGGCTGCTCCTGATATGTGGCGTCGCGGTCCTCGTCCTGGGCATGCTGATCGCCATCGCCCGCACCCTGCGCGGCCCGGTGTTCTTCCCCGTACGGGCGCTGGCCGCCGCGTACACGGACTTCTTCCGCGGCCTCCCGCTCATCATCAACCTGATGATCGTGGTCCTGGGCGTCCCCGCGCTGCGGCTGCAGGGCGTCACCGTGGACCCGGTCCTTCTGGGCGGTACGGCGCTGACGCTGACGTACTCGGCGTACGTCGCCGAGGTGTTCCGCGCCGGCATCGAGTCCATCCACCCCTCGCAGCGCGCCGCGGCCCGCTCGCTCGGGCTCACCAACCGGCAGGCCCTGCGCTACGTCGTCCTCCCTCAGGCGGTACGCCGCCAGGTGCCACCGCTCCTCAACGACCTGGTGTCCCTCCAGAAGGACACCGGGCTCGTGTCGATCGGCGGCGCGGTCGACGCGGTGCGGGCCGCCGACATCATCGTGGGCCGCAGCCTCAACTACACGCCGTACATCGTCGCGGGACTGGTCTTCGTCGCGCTGACCATTCCGATGACCCGCTTCACGGACTGGATCACGGCCCGGATGGACCGTCAGCGGGCCCAGGGAGGGACCATATGACCGGCACACCGGTGCTGCGGATGGAATCCGTCCGCAAGACCTTCGGCGACTCCGTCGTACTGCGGGACGTCGACCTGGAGGTCGCCCCGCACACAGTGACCGCGCTGATCGGCGCCTCCGGCTCCGGCAAGTCGACCCTGCTGCGCTGTGCGAACCTCCTGGAGGAGATCGACGACGGCGCGATCTGGCTGGACGACGAGGAGATCACCGACCCGAGGGCCGACCACGACGCCGTGCGCCGTCGGATCGGCGTGGTCTTCCAGGCGTACAACCTCTTCCCGCACATGACCGTGCTGGAGAACATCACGCTCGCCCCGCGCCGCGTGCACGGCGTGGGCCGCGCGGAGGCCGAGGCACACGCGCGTGAGCTGCTCGACCGGCTCGGCCTGGGCGCGAAGGCGGGCGAGTATCCCGACCGGCTGAGCGGCGGGCAGCAGCAACGGGCCGCGATCGTCCGCGCATTGGCCGTACGTCCCCGGCTGCTGCTCCTCGACGAGATCACCGCCGCCCTCGACCCAGAACTCGTGGGTGAGGTCCTGTCCGTCGTCCGGGACCTGAAGGACGAGGGCATGACCATGGTGCTGGCCACGCACGAGATGGGCTTCGCCCGCGAGGTCGCCGACCAGGTGTGCTTCCTGGACGGCGGTGTGGTACTCGAACGCGGCACGGCCGAGGAGCTCTTCGGGAGCCCGCGACAGGAGCGCACCCAGCGGTTCCTGCGCCGGATCGTGGAGGCGGGGCGGCTCTGAGTCAGGCTTGCGCCTGTCCCGTCCCCGCCAGCGCCGCCACCCGCTCCACCGCGAACGCGTACCCCTGCACCCCGCACCCCGCGATGACCCCGTCGGCCCGCTGCGAGACGTACGAGTGGTGCCGGAACGCCTCGCGCTGGTGGATGTTGGAGATGTGGACCTCCACCACCGGAAGGCCGTCACAGGCGTTGAGCGCGTCCAGGATCGCGACGGAGGTGTGCGAGTACGCGGCCGGGTTGATCACGATCCCGGCGTGGTTCAGGCGCGCCTCGTGGATCCAGTCCACCAGCTCGCCCTCGTGGTTGGACTGGCGGAAGTCCACGGTGCCGCCGTGCGCGGCGGCCGCCTTGGCACACAGGGCCTCCACGTCCGCGAGCGTGTCCGAGCCGTAGATCTCCGGCTGACGCTGCCCGAGGAGGTTCAGATTGGGCCCGTTGAGGATCATGATCGGGGCGTTGGCGAGGGTGCGGGGCACGGTTCCTCCGGTCCTTCCAGATCTGCCGGCCCGTTGAGGACCGCTGCTCGGACCCGGTCTATCACGCTACGGCGCGCCGGTGACGGGCCGTCCATTCCGTGATGGGACCCGCTCCGAGGAGTACGAGGCCGGTCTGCTCCGGCGCATCGTGATCAGCCTCCGACGCGCACCATGCTCCCGCACGCCCCCGTAACCGTTGGTCACCGTGGGTAGTTGACGCGGCATGCACGACGTACGCACCGTAAGGGCGCCCTCCATGCTCCGGCTCGCGGCCGCCTCGCTCGCCGGAACGGCCATCGAGTTCTACGACTTCTTCGTCTACGGGACCGCTGCCGCCCTGGTCCTGGGGCCGTTGTTCTTCCCGACCTTCTCACCGCTGGCGGGAACGCTGGCGGCCTTCGCGACGTTCGGCGTCGGCTTCGTCGCCCGTCCGCTCGGCTCGGTGCTGTTCGGGCACATCGGGGACCGGCGCGGACGGCGGCCGGTGCTCGTCACCTCGCTGTTGCTGACCGGCGCCGCGACCGTCGCGGTCGGATGCGTTCCGACGTACGACTCGATCGGTACGGCCGCTCCCGTGCTCCTTCTTGTACTGCGTTTTCTGCAGGGGCTCGGGCTCGGCGGGGAGTGGGGCGGTGCGGTGCTGCTGACCGCGGAGCACGCGCCCGCCGAGCGGCGCGCGCTGTGGTCGAGCTTCCCGCAGATCGGCCCCTCCCTGGGGTTCGTGCTGGCCAACGGCGTGATGCTGACGCTGTCGGTGACGCTGTCCGACGCGCAGTTCGCGGCATGGGGGTGGCGGGTGCCGTTCTGGGCGGCGGGCCTGCTCGCTGCTGCGGGGCTGTGGCTGCGCAGTTCGCTCGTGGAGAGCCCCAGCTTCCTCGAAATGGAGGACCACGCGCGTGTGCCGCTCGCCGAGGTGGTGCGCGACCACTGGCGGCTCGTCCTGCTGACGGCCGGTGGACTCGCGGTCGGCTACGCCGTGTTCTACGCGGTGACGACCTGGGCGCTCGCCTACGGCGTCGAGCGGCTCGGAGTGAGCCGTACCGTCATGCTGTCCTGCATCATGGCGGCCGTGGTGGTGCAGGGCTCGCTGACGCCCGTGGTGGCCCTTCTCGGCGACCGCTACGGACGGCGGCCGCTGTGTCTGGCGGGGTGTACGGCCTCGGCACTGTGGATGTTCCCGATGATCGCGCTGCTGTCGACCGGCGAACCCCTGTTGATGTTCCTGGGCTTCCTGGTGGCGCTGCTCGCGTTCATCACGACGTTCGCCGTGATCTCCGCGTATCTGCCGGAGTTGTACGAGCCTCGGGTGCGCTGCACGGGGGCGGCGGTGGGCTACAACCTGGGCGGGGTCCTGGGCGGCGCGCTCACGCCCATCGTGGCGACAGCGGTGGCCGAGGGGGAGCGGGTGCCCTGGGGTGTGGCGGCGTATCTGACGGGGATCGCCCTGTTCAGCCTCGGGTGTTTCGCACTGCTGCCGGAGACCCGGCCGGTGCCCAGGATGGCCGTCGCACCGGCCACGGAGTGAGCGTCGGCTCCACCGGCTGAGCGGCGGTTCCACCGTGCGAGCGGCGGCTCCACCGCGCGAGCCGCTAGGGAGTCACCGCCAGCTCCAGGTACGCCGCGAACACCACCAGATGCACGCCTCCCTGGAGGGGGGTCGCGCGTCCGGGGACGACCGTCAGGGAACTCACGACCACCGTGAGCGCGAGCAGCACCATATGGGTGGAGCCGAGGCCGAGTACGAGCGGTCCGGAGAGCCAGACGGATGCCAGGGCGACCGCGGGAATCGTCAGGCCGATGCTGGCCATCGCGGAGCCGAGGGCGAGGTTCAGGCTCGTCTGCACCCGGTCGCGGCGGGCCGACCGGACCGCGGCGATGGTCTCCGGCAGCAGCACGAGCAGCGCGATGATCACACCGACCACGGACTGCGGCATACCGGCCGCCTCGACGCCGGACTCGATAGTGGGCGACACACCCTTGGCGAGGCCGACCACTCCGACGAGGGCCAGGGCGAGCAGGCCCAGGCTGATCCCGGCGGCACGGGCGGACGGGGCGTTCGCGTGTTCGTCCACGTCGATCACCTCGCCCAGACGGGTGATCGGGAGGAAGTAGTCGCGGTGCCGCACGGTCTGGGTCGTCACGAACAGGCCGTACAGAACGAGTGAGGCGAGCGCGGCGAAGGTGAGCTGGACCGTGGAGAACTCCGGGCCCGGCTTGCTGGTGGTGAAGGTCGGGAAGACCAGACTGAGCGTGGCCAGCGTCGCGACGGTCGCCAGGGCGGCGCCGGTGCCCTCCGCGTTGAAGACGGCGAGCCCGTGACGCAGGGAGGCGACGAGCAGGCACAGTCCCACGATGCCGTTGCACGTGATCATCACGGCCGCGAACACCGTGTCACGGGCGAGCGTCGAGCTCTTTGCGCCGCCGTCCGCCATCAAGGTGACGATGAGCGCCACTTCGATGATCGTGACCGCGACGGCAAGGACGAGGGAACCGAAGGGTTCGCCGACCCGGTGCGCGACCACCTCGGCGTGGTGGACCGCGGCCAGCACCGCGCCGGCCAGGACCAGGGTCACCAGTGCGACGATCGCGCCGGGCAGGTCGCGCCCCCAGGTGAAGACCAGCAGGACCACCGCGACCACGGGCACGACGGCCGTCCACTGTGTCAGGAGTGACCGGAGCCGAACGATCATGCAGCGATCGTCGCAGGCGCGGGCGGGCCCCGCATTCCGATGGTCGCCCGAGCGAACATGTGGCGGGGGGGGGGGGCCCCCGCCCCCCCCCCCCCCCCCGCGGCGGGGGTGGCCCCACCCCCCGAA
>NZ_JBHVST010000051.1:42212-83870 GCF_042885015.1 Streptomyces sp. NPDC058086
GTGCGCGGCCCTGCGCCGCGCACCCCGCCACGGGGCGGCTGTTGCCACCTCCGACGTGATCAGACGTCGATGCTGTTCGTCGGGGACTTCTCAGACGTCGGGGTCTTCGAAGCGTCTTCGGACGCTTCCAGCGCCGCCTGCTTCTTGGAGGCGATCAGGCTGGTGATCGTCGTGACGACCAGGACCGCGCAGATCACCCCGAGCGAGACCGGGATGGAGATCTCGGGGACGTGGACGCCGGACTCGTGCAGTGCGTGCAGCACCAGCTTGACGCCGATGAAGCCGAGGATGACGGACAGGCCGTAGCTGAGGTGGACCAGCTTCCTGAGCAGGCCGCCGATGAGGAAGTACAGCTGGCGCAGACCCATCAGCGCGAACGCGTTGGCCGTGAAGACGATGTACGGGTCCTGGGTCAGGCCGAAGATCGCGGGGATCGAGTCGAGCGCGAAGAGCACGTCCGTGGTGCCGATCGCGAGCATCACGACCAGCATCGGCGTCATGACGCGCTTGCCGTTCTGCTGGATCCACAGCTTGGTGCCGTGATAGCGGTCGGCCACGCCGAAGCGCTTCTCGGCGGCCTTGAGCAGCTTGTTCTCCTCGAACTCCTCCTCCGGCTCGTCGGCCCGCGCCTCCTGGATCAGCTTCCAGGCCGTGTAGATGAGGAACGCGCCGAATATGTAGAAGACCCAGGCGAAGTTGGAGATGATCGCGGCACCCGCGGCGATGAAGATCGTGCGCAGGACGAGCGCTATGAGGACGCCGACGAGAAGTACCCGCTGCTGGTACTGCGTCGGCACGGCGAACTTCGCCATGATCAGGACGAAGACGAAGAGGTTGTCGACGCTCAGCGACTTCTCGGTGATGAAGCCGGCGAAGAACTCTCCGGCGGGCTGGCCGCCGGAGAAGACGAGCAGTCCCAGGCCGAACAGTCCGGCCAGAGCGATCCAGACGATCGTCCAGATTCCGGCTTCCTTGATCGATACGTCGTGCGGCTTGCGACCGATGAAGAAGTCGACCGCGATGAGGGCGGCGAGGCCCACGATCGTGAGGACCCAAAGGGTCACGGAAACATTCACTGCGCCTCCGGCAGTCGTAACGGCAAATACCAGCGTCGTCGCTGCCGGAGGTCTCTTCCACCCGCGACCGAGGGGACGCGTGATGCGTCCGCGGTCCACGGGCCGACGCCCCGGGATCCGGTCGGATCCGTATTGACGGGGACGCCGCTACTGGTAGGGAGTACTCCCCTCCGTACGGAAGACAGTACCCGAAACACCAAGGAAAGGTAAAGCGATTAGTAAAAGGAAGGCCAAACACCCTGGTCAGGGCGCTTTACTGATGCTTGGTAAAGCCTTCTGGGGGTCAGCGGTTCCATGAGCGGCGGGCCACCGCCACCTGGGAGAGCACCTGCTGGAGCACCTGACTGCCCGGCGGGACGAGCGCGGGTTCGTACGTCCAGGCGTGTCCCACCCACGGGTCGGCGAGATGGTCGTCGGGCACCGGGGTGAGTCGCAACAGCGAACGCCAGAGAGGATCGAGCAGCGGCCCGTAGGCGGCGGCGTCCTCCCGGTCCGCGACCATCATCAGATGGACGCCGACGGCCGGTCCCTCGTCCGCGAGATAGCGCAACTGCGTCACGGCGCGGTCGTCGAAACCGTGCGGGAAGTCGTTGACGATCAGCAGCTGTTCGGCGGTGTCGAGGTCCGGCGGCAGCGAGTCGGCCACGCCGCCGCGCACCGCCATCTGCACCAGGTCGACACGCTGGGTGAGCCGGGCCAGCACCTCACCCACCCCCGCGGCACCGGCGGCGGGCGGACCGTCGAGGACTCCGGAACGCACCAGCGGCGCGAGAGACGAGACCGCCGAACCGGCCGGGTCGATCACGTGCACCGTGAACTCACCCGCGGGATAGACGGCGAGCAGCCGGGCGGCGTGCGCCACCGCCGTGTCCATGGCGAGTCGGCGCAGCTCGTCGGAGTCGGCGAACGGGTCGTCGAGGCCGGCTCGTCCGCTGTCGATCCACAGGCCACGTTCGAGCGGAAGCCGGACCAGCATCGGGATGCTCAGGTTCTCGCTCTCGGGCAACCGGAGGTCGCCGAGGCGCAGGGCCATGGGGATCTCCATGGGCACCCGGTAGCCGTGCCAGACCGGGTTGTCCCAGGACGCGTACGCAGCGGGCAGCGCGGGCTCGACCACCTCGGCCTCGGCCGCGAGCTGGGCGAGGTCCCGGTCGAGCGCGGCGCGGGCCTGGTCGACCAGGCCCGCGCGCTTGGCCTGGGCCGCCTCACGCGCGGCGTCGCCCTGACCGCCGATCCGGCTGCGCGGGTCGGACAGGACCTTGTCGAGCTCCTGCTCCATGCGTGAGTCGGCGAAGTCGACGGCACTGCGATACGCGGCCGTGGTGCGCGCCAGGTCCTCGAACATGCCCCACACCTGGTTGTAGAGCCGCTCCTCCATGGACCAGCCGGTCGCGTCACCGGCGACGGGCTGCGCGGACTGCCCCGGCGCGGCCGGTGGTGCGGTCGGCGGAGGCGGGGGCGGCGCGGCGGTCTGCCTGCCGGGGTGGCTGTAGTCGACCGGGCCGCCCGTGGGAGCGGAGGGCTGGGTGACGGCGGAGGTGTCGGGCTGCGCGGGGCCTGCCGGGTAGCCAGACTGCGGCACCGTGGCTCCTTGCGGACCCGGCGCGTCGTACGGGGACCGCGGCGGTACGGTCCCGGAGGCGCCCTGCGGTCCGGCGTACGGCTGGTCCGGTCCCGGGGCCGAGGCGGCCGCCTGCCGTGAGCGGTCGGTGTCCGCCATACGCGGCGGGGGTGCCGACACCGAGCGGGCCAGCCCCTGGGCCACCGCTTCGTTGATGCTGCCCGCGAGCTGCTGGGCCTCGGACAGGCCCTGGTCGGTGAGGAGTTCGGCGAGGCCGCCCGCGTAGCCCTGGCCGACCGCGCGTACCTTCCAGGCGCCCTGTCTGCGGTAGAGCTCCAGGGCGACGACGGCCGACTCCGTGTCCAGGCCGGTGATGGTGTAGCTGGCGACCTCGGAGCCGTCGAGGCCGGTGACGGCGAGGAAGGGGGCGGCGACGGCCCCGAACCGGACGGGGCCACCGACACCGGTCGGCAGTGCGAGCAGCACGCTGACGCGGTGCACGGTCCCCGGCAGGGCGTCCAGGTCGAACGCGAGGCGGTGGTCGGCCGCCGCCTGCTTGGAGACTTCGAGTCCGGGCAGGGTCGGCGCGCCCGGGTGAGCCACCCATTCGACGCCCCGGACCCTGCCCTGCTCGTCGCTGAGCGTGGCCCCGGCCACGATCGGCCGGCCGGCCGATACGCGGACCTCAAGACGGGCCTGGGAGAGCGGGTGGTTCTGCCCCCGGACCAGCTCGGCCGTCATCGCCTTGTCCCCCCGTGTCGCTTCGTGTGCCGGGCGCCGCGCTGCCTACAGGTGCGGCAGGATCGCGGGCATCAGGTCCTGGAAGGTACGGCCGTTGGCCGGTGTACCCAGGGCCGTCATCTGCCAGCCAGGGCCCGCGCGGTGCACCTTCGCCATGATCTGCGCCGTGTACTGGCCGCCGCCCGCGAGCGTGTAGCGGGCGAGCTCCTGGCCGTTGGTCTCGTCGACCAGACGGCAGAACGCGTTCTGCACTTCCTGGAACGTCTGGCCCGTGAAGGAGTTCACGGTGAAGATGATCTGGTCGATGTGGACCGGGACGCGCTGGAGGTCGACAAGGATCGCCTCGTCGTCGCCGCCCTGGCCCACGCCGCCGACCAGGTTGTCACCGGTGTGCCGCACGGATCCGTCGTCGCTGACGAGGTGACGGAAGAACACCACGTCGACGGGCTGCTTGTCCGCGAACAGCACGGCGGACGCGTCGAGGTCGATCTCCCGGGTGCGCGAACCGAACAGGCCGCGCCGGGGAGCCGCCTGCCAGCCGAGCCCCATGCGCACCGCGGTCAGGGTGCCCCCGTCGTTCTTCTGCAGACTGATGGCCTGACCCTTGGTCATGTTGACCGTCACGCGCTGTTCCCCTCTCGAGCTGTCCCCTGTTGCCGCGGAGTCCGCGGATGTCCAGAACCCTACGCAGCGCCGGCGACCGTGCCGAACCCTGGGGCGCGCTTTGTGTCGGTGTTGCAACACAGCGCGCATCCGCCGAGGTCCGGACCAGTAGACGGGGGCCTCAGGCCAGGCCCGCCTCCTTCATCTGACGCAGCTCCTTCTTCATCTCCGACACCTCGTCGCGCAGCCGTGCCGCGATCTCGAACTGGAGGTCGGCCGCGGCAGCCCGCATCCGCTCCGTCATCTCCTCGATCTGCTCGGTGAGTTCGGCCGCGGGGCGGTCGGTCGGCACCGTCTCCTTGGCCTTGCCCTTGGCGGACTTGGCCGCCTTCCCGCCGAGCGAGGGCACGGGGGCCTTGGCTCCCTTGCCGTCCTTGCCCTTGCGGTATCCGGAGCCGAGCAACTGCTCCGTGTCGACGTCCTCGCGGGCGATCTGCGCCACGATGTCGTTGATCTTCTTGCGGAGGGGCTGCGGGTCGATGCCCCTCTCCTCGTTGTAGGCGACCTGCTTCTCCCGGCGGCGGTTGGTCTCCTCGATGGCCTTCTCCATCGCCGGGGTGATCCGGTCGGCGTACATGTGGACCTGGCCGGAGACATTGCGCGCCGCACGGCCGATGGTCTGGATCAGCGAGGTGCCCGAGCGCAGGAAGCCCTCCTTGTCGGCGTCGAGGATCGACACCAGGGAGACCTCGGGCAGGTCGAGGCCCTCGCGCAGCAGGTTGATGCCGACCAGGACGTCGAACTCGCCCGAGCGCAGCTCGCGCAGCAGCTCGACGCGGCGCAGGGTGTCGACGTCGCTGTGCAGATAGCGCACCTGGATGCCGAGCTCCAGGAAGTAGTCGGTGAGGTCCTCGGCCATCTTCTTGGTGAGCGTGGTGACCAGGACACGCTCGTCCTTCTCGGTGCGCTCCCGGATCTCGTGCACCAGGTCGTCGATCTGGCCCTCGGTGGGCTTGACGACGACCTCGGGGTCGATCAGACCGGTGGGGCGGATGATCTGCTCGACAAAGCCGTCCCCGCGGGAGAGCTCGTACTTGCCGGGCGTCGCCGACAGGTAGACGGTCTGGCCGATGCGCTCCTGGAACTCCTCCCACTTCAGGGGGCGGTTGTCCAGGGCGGAGGGCAGCCGGAAGCCGTGGTCGACGAGGGTGCGCTTGCGGGAGGCGTCGCCCTCGTACATGGCGCCGATCTGCGGCACGGTGTTGTGCGACTCGTCGATGACGAGCAGGAAGTCGTCCGGGAAGTAGTCGATCAGCGTGTTCGGCGGGGAGCCGGGCTCACGGCCGTCGAAGTGCATCGAGTAGTTCTCGACGCCGGAGCAGGAGCCGATCTGGCGGAGCATCTCCAGGTCGTACGTCGTACGCATGCGCAGGCGCTGGGCCTCCAGGAGCTTGCCCTGCTTCTCCAGTTCGGCGAGGCGCTCCCCCAGTTCCTTCTCGATGTCGTTGGCGGCGCGCTCCAGGCGCTCGGGCCCCGCGATGTAGTGGGACGCCGGGAAGATATGCAGCGAGGTGTCGTCACTGATGACCTCGCCGGTGAGCGGGTGGAGCGTGGAGAGGGCCTCGATCTCGTCGCCGAACATCTCGATGCGGACGGCGAGTTCCTCGTAGACCGGGAAGATCTCGATGGTGTCGCCGCGGACCCGGAAGGTGCCGCGGGCGAACGCCACGTCGTTGCGCGTGTACTGGATGTCGACGAAGCGGCGCAGCAGGTCGTCGCGGTCGATCTCGTCGCCGACCTTGAGGCTGACCATCCGGTCGACGTACTCCTGCGGCGTGCCGAGGCCGTAGATGCAGGAGACCGAGGCGACCACTACAACGTCGCGGCGGGTGAGCAGCGAGTTGGTCGCGGAGTGGCGCAGGCGCTCGACCTCCTCGTTGATCGAGGAGTCCTTCTCGATGTAGGTGTCCGACTGCGGGACGTAGGCCTCGGGCTGGTAGTAGTCGTAGTACGAGACGAAGTACTCGACCGCGTTGTTCGGCAGCAGCTCGCGGAACTCGTTGGCCAGCTGGGCGGCCAGCGTCTTGTTCGGTGCCATGACGAGCGTGGGGCGCTGGAGCTTCTCGATCATCCACGCGGTGGTGGCGGACTTTCCGGTGCCGGTCGCGCCCAGCAGGACGACATCCTTCTCACCCGCGCGGATGCGCTTTTCCAGGTCGGCGATGGCCGCCGGCTGGTCACCGCTCGGCTGGTAGGGGCTGACGACCTCGAAGGGCGCCACCGAACGTTCGATCTTTGATACGGGCCGCATGGGTTCCACCGTACGACCCCGCACTGACAACGGGCCCGGATCACCGGTTCTGGGGGGTGCGTGAGCTGCGGTGGCCGCGCTCCCGGCCGGCGCGCGGCAGCGGACGGCGGCCGACGTACTGGGCCGTGGGGTGGGCCGGGACGCCGGGCCGGTGCTCCGTGGGCCTCCAGTCGGGTTTGCCCATGACCATCAGCGGGTCGAACATCACGACGACGCCCGCCAGACACAGGAAGACCAGCGGGCCGATCATCATGGGCGCGAGCAGTGCGGCGGCCGAGTCGCCACCGGGACTGCTGGACGTGCCATGGAGATGGACGCTGAGGGCGGCCATGCCCGTGTAGTGCATACCGCTGACGGCCAGCCCCATGACGAGGCTGGCGCCCACGCTCCAGAGGAATCCCCGGACCTGCCCCGCCGCCCACAGAGCGGCGGTGGCGGCGACGACGGCTATGACCACCGAGGCGGAGACGGTGAGGGTGTTGTACTCGAGGTTCCCGTTGAGGCGCATGCCGGCCATGCCCAGATAGTGCATCGAGGCGACTCCCAGACCGGTGATGGTGCCCCCGGTGAAGAGCGCCGTTCCGGTGGCGCCCCGGTAACCCACGATGAAGATCCCGATGCCGACCATCACGATGGCCACGCCCAGGCTCGCGAACGTCGTCGGCTTGTCGTAGTGGATCGGGGTCTCCTTTACGGTGAACCCCATCATGGCTATGAAATGCATGGTCCATATGCCCGAGGCGATCGCCACCGAGCCGAGCGCGAGCCAGCCGGCCCGCCAGGAGTGGGCGACGAGCATCGATCTGGTGGTGCAGCGCAGGCCGAGCGCTCCGCCCAGGCAGGCCATGAGGTACGCCACCAGCGGTGTGACGAGTCCGTAACTGAAGCCGTCGACCGTGCCCTGCATGCGCGGCTGCCCTTCCCGCCCTTTTACGCCAGAAATTCCCGGAAATGCCCCCACCCTCAGGACCGAAACAACGGCCGGGGTCGAGGCAGAGAGTATGACCCTCACCTGAATGGTCGAACGATTTTCCGGCAAAGAATCACGACCTCGCCGCACCTGTGTGATGCCGGTGAGCGGACTTGGTCAACTCCATTCAATCCGTGTCCATCCCGCACCCCTCCGTCGTTGACTCTCTGCTGTCACTCTTGACCTGTCTGTGATCGCTCGACGCGAGGAGTACGTATGCACGCGCGCGTTGCCGCCGCCACGACCGCCGCGTTTGTCGGGGGAACCGTCCTGATACTGCCCACCTCCCACGCACAGGCCGGCTCCCTGCGCAGAGCTCCGGTGATCGTCTCGCACCGCGGAGCGTCCGCCTACGCGCCCGAGAACACCCTCGCCTCCATCGACAAGGCGGCCGCGATGGGCTTCGGCTGGGTCGAGAACGACGTCCAGCGCACCAAGGACGGCGAGCTCGTCGTGCTCCACGACGCAAGCCTGGCGCGTACGACCGACGTCAAGAAGGTCTATCCCCGCCGGGCTCCCTGGAAGGTCAAGGACTTCACCGCGGCGGAGATCGCGCGCCTGGACGCGGGGAGCTGGTTCGGTCGCCGGTACGCGGGCACACGTGTGCCGACGCTGAAGCAGTACATGAACCGCGTCTCGCACAATCACCAGAAGCTCGTGCTGGAGATCAAGAACCCCGAGCTCTATCCCGGTATCGAGGGGCAGACCCTCAAGGTCCTGAGCAACGAAGGCTGGCTGGATCCGGACCATCTCAGGAACCGGCTGGTCGTCCAGAGCTTCAGCGAGCAGAGCGTGCGGACGGTCCACGAACTGCGTCCGGGAATCACGACGGCCTTCCTGGGCAAGCCGTCGCTCGCGCGCCTGCACGAGTTCGCACGGTTCGCCGATCTGATCAACCCGGACCATACCTCCCTCTCGTCCGGCTATGTCTCCGCGGTCCACTCGTTCGTCGGACCGCACCGCCGGCCGATGGAGGTCTTCGCCTGGACCATCGACGACGCGGACACCGCGCGGCGCCTGGCGGGTTACGGCGTGGACGGCGTGATCACGAACAAGCCCGACGTGATCCGGAGCGCTCTGCAACAGACCTGAACGGGTTGCCGGCGGGCCTCTCGCCCGTGGTGCGGACGCCGGGCGGCGTCCGTGCCGCGGGCATTGTCAGTGGCGGATCGTACGGTGGATCGCATGAACAGCGATGGGCAGGACGAACAGCGGGTCGTATGGGCCGTCGTCGGCACGGACATCGGTCCGCTGCTGCTGGCGGCGACACCGGACGGCCTGGTGAACGTGGTCTTCCACGCCACGGACGCGGTGCGCGACCAGGCGCTCCAGCGGCTCGCCGCGCGTCTGGGCACCGAGCCGGTCGAGGCACCCGGGTCACCGCTCCTGGCCGAGTCGATACGCCAGGTCGCGGCGTACTTCGCGGGCGAGCGGCGGGACTTCGAGCTGCCGCTCGACTGGTCGCTGATCTCCGGGTTCAACCGTCAGGTGCTGCGCGAGCTGGCCGCGGGAGTTCCGTACGGCGGGGTCGTGGGCTATGGCGATCTGGCCCGGCGGGTCGGCCAGCCGGGCGCGGCGCAGGCCGTGGGCGTGGCCATGGGCTCGAACCCGCTGCCGGTCGTCGTGCCGTGCCATCGGGTGGTGGAGAGCGACGGCGGCATCGGGGGGTTCGGAGGCGGCCTGGAGACCAAGCGGAAGCTGCTGGCGCTGGAAGGGGTGCTGCCGGAGCCGTTGTTCTGACGGGCGGGGCTGGCGGCTGGCGGCTGGCGGCTGTGTACGGTGCCTGGCGTGCCCGGTGCGGGCTGCCGTACCTGCCGTACCTGCCGTACCTGCGGAGCCGACAGCGCTCATCGCTCGCGATATCCCTTGTTCATCTGGGGGCGCGGGCTGGAAACTGCGCCGGTGACCCGAACCGATTCCAGCGCATCCCGGTGTTCGCCGTGACCTCCGTCGAGCGGCAGCTCGCCGTGCCCGTGGACGCCGAGGAGATACCGGCGCTGCGGCGCCGCATCACCGCCGTACTCATCGCCGGTCAGATCCTCGGCGGGCTCGGCGTCGCCACCGGCATCGCGCTCGCCACCGTGCTGGCCAAGCAGGTCAGCGGCACCGAGTCGCTCTCCGGGCTCGCGCCCACCGCGACGGTCACCGGGACGGCGGTGCTCTCCGTGCCGCTGGCCGCGCTGATGACCGCGCGAGGACGCCGACCGGGCCTGGTGCTGGCGTACCTCATCGGGGCGTCGGGAGCGGGCGTCGTCGTGGTCGCCGCGTGCCTGGGGAGCTTTCCGCTGCTGCTGCTCGGCATGGCGGGCTTCGGCGCGGCCTCGTCGGCGAACCTCCAGGCGCGGTTCGCGGCCGCCGATCTGGCCGAGCCGCAGCGGCGTGCCCGGGCCATCTCGAACGTGGTGTGGGCGACCACGATCGGAGCGGTGCTGGGGCCCAACATCGCCGCGCCCGCCGGACGCAGCGTCTCCGGGCTCGGGATACCCGAGGCAGCGGGGCCGTTCCTCTGGGCGGCCGGGGTCTTCCTCCTCTCCGCGCTGCTGGTGGCCGTACTGCTGCGTCCCGATCCCCTGCTGACCGCCCGGGCGCTGGCACCCGTCGAGGAGCAGTCGGCTCAGGCGCGTTCCATCCGCGCCGGTTTCGCCGCGGTCGCCGCCTCGCCACGGGCCAGGCTGGCGCTCGTGACAGTGGCCGTCTCACACACCGCGATGGTCTCGATCATGTCGATGACCCCCGTCGACCTCGGACACCACGGGGCGAGCATCGATCTGATCGGGCTGGTGATCAGTGGCCACATCGCGGGCATGTACGCGTTCTCGCCCCTCATGGGGCGGCTCTCGGACCGGCTCGGGCGGCTCTCCGGGATCGGGCTCGCCGTGGGCCTGCTGGCCTGCGCTGCGCTCCTCGCGGGCACGGCGGGCGGCAGCCACGGGCAGATCGCCGCAGGGCTCTTCGTACTGGGCCTCGGCTGGTCGTCCGGGCTCGTGTCCGGCTCGGCGCTCCTGACGGACTCGGTGCCCCAGGCCGCGCGGGCCGCCGCCCAGGGGGTGTCCGACCTGACCATGAACACGGCGGCCGGTGTCGGTGGGGCGACCGCCGGTCTCGTCGTCGCACAGGCGAGCTACGGGTGGCTGAACCTCCTCGCCGCGTGCCTGCTGGTGCCGCTGGGCGGGCTGGCGCTGTTCACGCGGCGCCGAGGCCGAAGCCGCCGGTGAGCGCCTAACGGCCTCAGAGGCTGATGTGGTACGCCTTGCGGAGCGTCTCGTGCACGGTCCACGTCGTACGGTCGCCCTCGCGCAGCACGGCCGCGTCGCCCGGACCCACCTCGATCACGTCACCGCCCTCGACCTCGATCGTGGCGCGGCCACTGACGACGACGAAGAGTTCGTTGGCCTCGGTGTCCGTGACCACGCCGGGCGTGATCTGCCAGATGCCGCGCAGTTGCTTGCCGTCGGCCGACTCCCACAGGACCTTGCCGCTCACCACCGGGTCGCCGGAGACGATCTGAGCCGGGTCCAGGGGCTCCGGTTCCAGCTCGGCGTCGGGGATGTGCACGGCGAAGGACGGGGTGGCCTGCGTGTTCATGGTCATGAGCGGTCACCTTAAGGGCATGCGAGAAAGCCTCACGCGCAGGGTGGCCGGAAGGCCCGGAACCTAGTCGTAGTGGCGTGCCTCGAAGACGTTTCCGTCCGGGTCCTGGAAGTAGAAGCTGCGCTTGGCCATGCCACGGGCGCCGAAGGAGTCGTACGAGAAGCCCGAAAGGGGGACGGACCGTTCCTCCAGACGTGTGTGCAGCGCGTCGAAATCGGCTTTCCGGAAGGACAGGCACACGTGGTTGACCGGGTGCCCCGCGCTGTCCGCGGCGCCCGGGATCATGTTCATGTACGCGGCCATGGGAAGGGCCATGAGGTCGACAATGGTCTCTTCGTTGAGGCGCACGGAGGGAAACGGTGCCTTCCCCTGCGCGTATTCGGCGACCCTCACGGGTTCCAGGCCGACCGTCTTCTCGTAGAAGTCGGCCGAGGCGACCGGATCGCGCACCCAGAGGACGACATGGTCAAGACGTGCCGAGTTGTCCGTCATGCCCCCAGGCTGGTGTCGTACGCCGCGGGTCGCAAGGGTTTGACCGGGCGCACCGCCCGCCAGAGATGAGGAAAGGCGACAGACAGGAGGCAGGCACGTGATCGTGGTGTCCGAAGAGGTGCGGGAAGCGCTCGACGCGCGCCGGCCGGTGGTGGCCCTGGAGTCGACGATCATCGCGCACGGGCTGCCCCGCCCGCGCAATCTGCAGGTCGCGCTGGAGCTGGAGGACGTCGTACGGCAGGAGGGCGCCGTACCGGCGACGATCGCCGTGCTGGACGGGCGGCCCCATGTCGGACTGGACAAGGAGCAGTTGGAGCGGGTCGCCAACGCGGACGGGATCCGCAAGCTGGGGCACCGCGATCTGCCACTCGCGGTGGCGGCGGGCGCGAGCGGCGCGACGACCGTGTCGGCGACGGCGTTGCTGGCCGCTCTCGCGGGTGTCCGCGTGTTCGCGACGGGCGGCCTCGGCGGGGTGCACCGGGAGTGGACGCTGACGCAGGACGAGTCGGCGGACCTGGGTCTGCTGGCGCGGACCCGGATCACGGTGGTGTGCGCGGGCGTCAAGTCGATCCTGGACGTGCCGGCGACGCTGCAGCGCCTGGAGACACTGGGCGTCGCGGTGGCCGGGTACGGCACGGCTCGCTTCCCCGGCTTCTATCTGTCCGACTCGGGGCATCCCGTGGACTGGACGCTGGACTCCCCCGGGCAGGTGGCGGACGTCATGCGCGCGCAGGACGCGCTGGGCGGCCCGGAATCGGCGCTCATCGTGGCGAACCCGGTCCCCGAGGAGGAGCAGCTCGATCCCGCGCTCCACGCGCGCGTGCTCGCCGAGGCGTTGCGGGCGTGCGAGGCGGAGGGCGTGAGCGGGCAGGCCGTGACGCCGTTCCTGCTCGACCATCTGGTGCGGCACACCGACGGCGCGTCGCTGAGCGCCAATCTGGCGGCGGTGCGCGGCAACGTACGACTCGCGGGACGGATCGCGGCGGCCTGGGCCGGGGCGTGAACGGGACGGATCGCGACGGCGGCCCGGACCGGGGCGCGAACCGGGCGGACCGGGGCGGTGCCGGGCGGGACGCGGGTCCGGCGCCGGGGGCGCTGCTCGTCATCGGTGACGTGGTCACGGACATCGTCGCCCGGCACCACGGGCCGCTCGCGGCGGGCACCGACACGGCCGCCGCGATCCGTACCCTGCCGGGCGGAGCCGGCGCCAACGTCGCGTGCTGGGCCGCGCATCGGGGCTGTGCGGAGGTGCGGCTGCTGGGCCGGGTGGGGGCGGATGCCGCCGCTTGGCACGAGCGTGAGCTGGTGGCCTGCGGCGTACGCCCCCTCCTCGTCGTCGATCCGCAGGCGCCGACGGGGACGGTGATCTGCCTGGTGGACCAGGGTGCCTCGGCCGAGCGGACGTTCCTCACCGACAGCGGGGCCTCCCTGCGGCTCGGCCCCGACGACTGGTCGCCCGCGCTGCTCGACGGTGTCGCGCGGCTGCATCTGTCCGGCTATCTGTTCTTCTCCGAGCCGAGCCGGGCGCTGGTGTCGGTGGCCCTGGAGTCGGCACGCGCGCGGGGGGTACCGGTCAGCCTGGACCCCGCGTCGGCGGGGTTCCTCACGGAACTGGGCGTGGACCGCTTCCTCGCGCTCGCCGAGGGCGTCGATCTGCTGCTGCCCAGTCGCGACGAGGCGTTCCTGCTGACGGGCCTGCCCGATCCGGCGGACGCGGCGGCCAAGTTGAGCCGCCACGTCCCCCTGGTCGTCGCGAAGCAGGGCCCCGACGGGGCCCTGGTGGCCCGCTCGGGTGCCGTACGGGCCCACGTCCCGGCGGTGCCCGCGAACCCTCGCGACACCACGGGTGCCGGCGACGCCTTCACCGGAGCGTTCCTCGCCGCCCTTCTCGCGGGCGCCGAGCCCGAGGCGGCGGCGGTGGAGGGGTGCAGCGCGGGGGCGATGGCGGTGGAGCGGGTCGGGGGCAGGCCCGAGGGGGCGCGGGTCCGGTAGTGGCGCTACTTGCGTCCCCAGGCCGAGATCATCGGCGCGGTCGCCAGGTCCATCGAGCCGGAGGCCACGTTGGCCAGATGCCGGTCGATGTCCCCGTCGGTGGCGAGTCCCGCGGTGACGAGCTGGTCGCGGATCTGACGGATCGTCGCGGACTCGAGGTCCGCGCAGGCGGTCGAGGTGACGGGGAAGTACGCGTCGGCCTCCACCTCGCGCAGTCCCGCCTCCCGCAGCAGGCGAGGGAGTTTACGGCCGTAGGAGAGGTCGGCGCCGCGCTCGGCGAGCAGCTTGCGGAAGCCGTTCCTCAGCCGGTTCGCGAGCTGTTGCTCGGGGCCGTGTTCGTCGGGGCAGAGCAGCGGTTGCAGCGCGGGGTCGGCGTCCTCGATGAGAAGCCGTCCACCGGGCCGCAGTGACTTGACCATCGACCGCAACGCCCGCTCCCGGTCCGGTACATGGACCAGCACGAGCCGTGCGTGCACGAGGTCGAAGCCCTCCCCCGGCGGTTCCTCGGCGCCCACGTCGTGCACCCGGATCTCGACCGGCGGGCGGGCCGCGGAGGCCGCCCACGACGTGTCGATGTCGGTCGCGACGACCCGCCCGGTCGGGCCGACCTTCTTGGCGAGCCAGGACACCACGGACGTTCCGCCCGCGCCGACCTCCCAGCAGCGCCAGCCGGACCCGATGCCGAAGCGCTCGATGTGCCGGAAGGTCGTGGGGTCGAAGAGAGTGGCGAAGGCGTCGAAGCGCTTTCCCGCCTCGGTCTGCCGGTTGTCGAGGAGATAGCCGTCGGTTTGCGTCATACGGCGATCATCCCAGTTGACCGGCTTGTCCGGAATCGCCGACGCTCCCGTTCTCCCCACCCGTGCGTCACCGCGGGCACCGACCTCCTCTGACGCTCGGACAGCAACCCTGCCCGGTCCGGCCCGAGACCGCCCGGCACCACCGAAACGAAGTGGAACATTCCGTTCCCACAGGCTTTCCCGGCGAACGAAAGGGACTGGCAGACTTGCACGCCAGGGCGCGAAGTACGGCGCGGGGAGATCCACGCAAGGAGTTCCGGATGTCCATGGCAGGGAATCTGCGGAAGGTCACGGGCCTCGGCAAGGTCGGCGGCCTCCGTAAGGTGGCGCGGCTGGCCCGGCGGCGTACCCGTGTCGACCTGAGTCACCACGCCCGGTCCCCGCTGGGCACGGCGGTGGTGAACTGCGTGGCGTACCAGGACGGCGCCATGGTCCCGGGCGGACGCGATCTCGTCGAGACCGTGGAGCGGATCCGCAAGAGCGACGAGGGCTTCGTCTGGCTCGGGCTGCACGAGCCCACGGACCAGGAGTTCGCCGGCATCGCCGACCTCTTCGACCTGCACCCGCTGGCCGTCGAGGACGCGGTGGAGGCCCATCAGCGGCCGAAGCTGGAGCGGTACGGCGACACACTCTTCGCGGTGTTCAAAACGGTCTGCTACGTCGAGCACAAGGAGCTGACGGCGACCAGCGAGGTGGTGAACACCGGCGAGATCATGGTCTTCGTCGGGTCCGACTTCGTCATCACCGTGCGGCACGGACGGCACGGGTCGCTGGGGCCGCTGCGCGAGGAGCTGGAGGCGGACGCCCGTCAGCTCGCCAAGGGGCCGGCCGCGGTGCTGCACGCGATCGCGGACCATGTGGTCGACGACTACGTGCATGTCACGGACTCGGTCCAGGAGGACATCGACCAGGTCGAGGCCGATGTGTTCGCCGAGAACGGCGCGCGGGCGGACGCGGGCCGCATCTACCAGCTCAAGCGCGAACTCCTCGAACTGAAGCGGGCGGTGGTGCCGCTCGCCCGCCCCGTCCAGGAGCTCGCCACCCGGCCGATACGGGTGATCGCCCCGGAGATACAGGCGTACTTCCGGGACGTCTCCGACCATCTGCTCCGGGTCACCGAGCAGATCGCCGCCTTCGACGAACTGCTCAACTCGATCCTGCAGGCGCACCTCGCGCAGGTGACGGTGGCACAGAACGAGGACATGCGGAAGATCACGGCATGGGCGGCGGTCATCGCCGTACCGACGATGGTCTGCGGGCTCTACGGCATGAACTTCGACCACATGCCGGAGCTGCACTGGCGGTTCGGTTACCCCATAGTCATCGGCGTGATCACCCTCGCCTGCCTCGTCCTGTACCGGGGGTTCCGGCGCAACGGCTGGCTGTGAGAGTGGTGAGCCGCTCCTCGCCCGGCACGGCCGGCCGGGCGGGAGTGCGCGCTCATGACCCTTCCGGTCGGAAGAGTCCGCGCGGTCAGCGCAACGCGCTCCTCGCGTAGACGCTCTCGACCCACGCGGCGAGCTGTTCGTCCGTCAGATGCTGGGCCAGGTCGGCCTCGCTGATCATGCCGACGAGGCGTTTGTTCTCGATCACGGGAAGCCGGCGGATCTGGTGCCCCTTCATCTCCTGGAGCACCTCGCCGACATCGGCGCCCGACTCGATCCAGCGGGGGGTGCCCTGGGCCATCTCGCCCGCGGTGACCTGGGCCGGGTCGTGGCCCATGGCGACACAGCCGACGACGATGTCGCGGTCGGTGAGGATGCCGCAGAGCCGTTCGTTCTCGTCACTGATGGGCAGCGCGCCCACGTTGAGCTCCCGCATCAGCTGGGCTGCGCGGTCCAGGGTCTCGTGAGCGGGGATCCACTGGGCACCACGGTGCATGATGTCTCCGGCGGTGGTCATGAAGTACCTCCCGGTGCCGGACGGCCGGCGCGGCGCGGAACACACCGCTAGTCCCGGCGCCCTACATTCTTGCCGTGTCCCCAGGGACGCGCACCCGGAAGTCCGGGATGCGTTTGCGTGGCAGCCGCTCAGCCGTTCCAGGCCGGGTGGCGGGGATCGTCGGCGCGGACCAGGACGTCGGCCGTGGCGCCCGGGTCCACTTCCGTCTCGTAGCGCTCGAAGGCGGGCAGGGTCCAGTGCTCGGGTTCCGGAGTGCGGCGGCGAAGGGCGCCCGGGGAGAGGAGGACGTGGACGCTCAGGTCGAACGGGAACCAGTGCCGCAGCAGGAAGGGGCCGTGGAGCAACAGCACCCCGCCGGGAGGGAGCTGGACATGGGGGCTGCGGGTGGCGCGGTCGGTGGCCGGGTCCCAGAGGTCGGGCAGGACGCGGCCGTCACCGCCGGGGTCGAGCGGGCCGAAGACCTCCCGCCACAGGGCGCCGGTGTCGACCCAGCCGTTGTAGTACGCCTCGGCGTCCTCGTGACCGTATTCGAGCCGCAGTGACGCGGGGCGCAGGAAGCCCTCCGTGCCGACGACGAGCGAGGACCGGCCGCGTATGCGCAGCGCCTCACAGACGCGCTGCGCGAGGTCACCGGGGTGGGCGGCGGGGGCTCCGTCGAAAGCGATCCGCGGCCACGGACTGCCGTCGTCCGGTTTCAGGTCGAGCAGGCGCTCGGCGAGGAGGTCGCCGAGCCGTTCCCAGGTGATCGCTTCGAGTCGCACAGGCCCATGATGCCGCGATCACGAGTCGCTCTCGTGGGCGCGGCGAGCGGCGAGGGCCAGGGGGCGGGGCGGGGCGGGGCGAGAAGAGGGTGGGGGGAGGGGGCGGGGGGAGGGCCCCAGGGGGCGGGGGTCGAGGAGGAGGCGGTGTCGAGAAGGCGGCGGCATCGCGTAGGGAGCCGCCCCCGACGGGGGAATGAACGACCTATGGCACCGATCGCAACTCCCCCGCCCCGTGGCGGACTTCTCGTCATCCAGCCGCTCAAGAAGCGGCTCTGTGCCGAGTGCCGGAGCGGGCCGTTGGCGCTGCTGGTGCTGGAGGAGGGGGAGCCACGCTGTCTGGACTGCGTGGACCTGGGGCACCTGGTGTTCCTGCCGCGGGGCGACACCGCGCTGACGCGCCGGTCGCGGGAGGGCAGCGCGCTGTCGGCGGTGGTGGTGCGCTTCAACCGGCGGCGGAGCCGCTACGAGCGGCAGGGCGTCCTCGTCGAGGAGGCGGCGCTCGCCCGGGCCGAGGAGCGGTGCCTGGCGGACGCGGAGGCGCGACGGCGGCGCCGGGCACGGGACGCGCGGCGGCGGGAGGCGGAGGATCTGCGGTTCACGGAGGCGTTCGCGCGGGAGATACGCGGGCTTTTCCCCGGCTGTCCTGCCGACCGGGCGCGGGCGATCGCCGCGCACGCCTCGGTGCGCGGGAGCGGCCGGGTGGGGCGCAGCGCCGCGGGCCGTGCGCTGTCCGAGGCCGCGGTGACGGCTGCGGTCCGTGCCGCCGTACGGCACACGGACACTCCGTACGACCAGTTGCTGATGAGTGGCGTGCCGCGGCACGAGGCACGCCGGCGGATCGCGGCCGCGGTGGAGGCGCGGCTCCAGGGGTGGCACGACGAGCTCGCGGCACGCGCGTGACGGCGTGCCACCCGGCGAGGGCGTAGCCACCAGGTTCTGGACGCTCGCGCATGCCGCCGCGCCCCTCGGCCATGGTCACTGTGGCAGTGCGGGATTTCACTTGTGGTGACGGTGGGTGGCGTGCAGGATCTTGGGCTTCGGGGAGCGACGGGGGAGTTGTCATGATCGATGGACCGTATTTCGTGCTGACCGTGCTGGGGGTGCTCGGCTGCGGGCTGGTGGCCGGGGTGTTCTGCGGGTTCTCGACGTTCGTGATGCGGGGGCTCGCCGAGTTGCCGCCCGCGCAGGGCGTGGCGGCGATGAACGCGATCAACGTGGCCGCGGTGCGCCCGGCGTTCATGCTCGTGTTCGTCGGGTCGGCGGGGCTGTGTGCCGTGCTCGCCGTGGTCACCTTCGTGCTGCTGCCCGACGGGGGGACGGTGGAGCTGTTGCTGGGCAGCGCGCTGTATCTGTTCGGGACGTTCGGGGTGACGGTCGTCGCGAATGTCCCGCGCAATGACGCGCTGCTGAGGATGGACCCGGGTACGCCGGAGGCGGCCGTGTACTGGCGTTCGTACGTGCGTGAGTGGACGCTGTGGAACCACGTTCGCGCGGTCGCTTCGGCCGCCGCGGCGGTCTCGTACACGCTGGCCCTCACCTGAGGCTGCCACCAGCCACGACCGGGGCCCGCAGCTGAGCGGCAGGGTACGTGGAGGCGACGTATCGTGGCGGGAAAGGAGTGCCGCCCAGGGCCGTGGGCCGCAGGCGTTCGTTGGTCGCGCGGCCCCGTACCGGTACGCGTACGTGAGGGAGACGGCCATGGCCGATCCCAAGGGATTCATGACCACTCCGCGCGAGGAGTACCCCCGTCGGCCCGTCGAGGAACGGGTGCGGGACTGGAACGAGGTGTACGTCCCCGGTGCGCTGCTGCCGATCATCAGCAGGCAGGCCGACCGCTGTATGGACTGCGGCATTCCGTTCTGCCACGACGCCTGCCCGCTGGGCAATCTGATTCCCGAGTGGAACGACCTCGTCTCGCGCGAGGACTGGCGGGCGGCGAGCGACCGGTTGCACGCGACGAACAACTTCCCCGAGTTCACCGGCCGGCTGTGCCCGGCGCCCTGCGAGGCGGGCTGTGTTCTCGCGATCAACCAGCCCGCGGTGACGATCAAGAATGTGGAGGTCGCCATCGCCGACCGCGCCTGGGCGGACGGTTTCACGCCACCGCGTCCACCGGACCGGCTCTCCGGCCGTACGGTCGCGGTGATCGGGTCGGGGCCCGCCGGGCTCGCCGCGGCGCAGCAGCTGACCCGGGCCGGGCACACCGTCGCCGTGTACGAGCGGGCCGACCGGATCGGTGGGCTGCTGCGGTACGGGATCCCCGCGTTCAAGATGGAGAAGCGGCATCTGGACCGGCGGCTGGAGCAGATGCGGGCGGAGGGCACGAAGTTCCGGACGTCCACGGCGATCGGCCGGGACCTCGGGGCGGCCGAGCTGCGGGCGCGCTACGACGCCGTCGTGCTCGCGGTGGGCGCCACGGCGTGGCGCGAACTGGACGTTCCGGGGCGGGAGTTGGCCGGCATCCATCAGGCGATGGAGTATCTGCCGCTGGCCGACCGGGTGTGCGAGGGGGATCTGGAGGTCTCGCCCTTGTCCGCGGTCGGGAAGCACGTCGTCATCGTCGGCGGCGGTGACACGGGCGCCGACTGTCTGGGGACCGCCGTGCGCGAGGGCGCCGCGTCCGTGACCCAGCTCGACATCTATCCGCAGCCGGAGGCCGAGCGCGACGAGGACGTCGAGCCATGGCCGACCTACCCGAAGATCTACCGGCTCTCGGCCGCGCACGAGGAGGCTCGGGACCTGGAGACGGCGCCCGCCGCGGACGCGGACGCGCGCCTCTTCGCGGCGTCCACGCTCCACTTCACCGGGGACGCGGACGGGCATGTGCGCTCCCTGCATCTGGTCGAGGTCGACGAGCGGCGCCGCCCGGTCCCCGGTTCCGGGCGGACTCTCCCCGCCGACCTGGTGTTGCTCGCTCTCGGCTTCTCGGGGCCCGACCGGCACGACGGTCTGATCGACCAGCTCGGCCTGGTCCTCGACGCGCGGGGCACGATCACCCGCGACACCGACTTCGCGACCAATGTCCCCAAGGTGTACGTCGCCGGGGACGCGGCCCGCGGGCAGTCGCTCATCGTGTGGGCCATCGCCGAGGGGCGGGCGGTGGCGGCGGCCGTGGACCGCGCGCTGGCCGGGACGTCGCAGCTGCCGACGCCGATCGGACCGTACGACCGCCCCATGACCGCGTAGGGCTCGGCCGGTCGGTGCGGGAGACCCGGGGGCTGCGAAGCCGTGCGGGTCAGCGGCGTTCGTCCGTTCCCGCCACCTTCGCCGTGGACAGCGCGACCCGGTTCCAGGTGTTGATCGTGAGGATGAGGGCCAGGACGTGAGCCAGTTCCTGGTCGTCGAAGTGGGCGGCGGCCTCCGTGTAGACGTCGTCGGGCACACCGGCGTCGGCGACGCGCGTGACCGCCTCCGTGAGGGCGAGGGCCGCGCGCTCCCTCTCGGTGAAGAAGTGCCGGGCCTCGCGCCACACCGGGACCATGTGCAGCCTGTCTTCGCTCTCGCCGGCCTTGCGGGCGTCGTTGGTGTGCATGTGGAGGCAGTACGCGCAGTGGTTGAGGTGGGAGGCGCGGATCTGGATCAGTTCGACGAGGGCCGGGTCGAGCCCGTCGCGGGCCGCCGCGTCGAAGCCGACGAGGGCGCGGAAGACCTTCGGGGCGGACTTCGCGAAGTCGAGGCGAGCGGGAACGGTGGCCGTCGTGTTCATGGTGTCCCTCGCGTTCGTCGTGTTCGTGTTCGTCGTCATGACCATGAATCTACGGACCGGAAAGACCGGCTGTAGGGTGCATTTCCATGGCGGAATCATGGGTCAATTCTGCGGAGAGGATCGGCGCCGACCTGCATCTGGAGCTGTCCGGGCCGGGCGGCCGGCGGGCCGCGCTGATCCGGGCGCTGCGCGAGGCCGTACGCGGTGGCAGGCTCGCCCCGGGCACCCGGCTGCCGCCGTATCGCTCGCTCGCCGCCGACCTGGGCGTGGCCCGCAACACGGTCGCCGACGCGTATGCCGAACTCGTCGCCGAGGGCTGGCTGACCGCCCGGCAGGGCTCGGGCACCCGCGTTGCCGAGCGCGCCGAACCACTGGGTGCCCCGGAGCGCGTACCGAAAAAGGCACCTCCACGCGCGCGTGGACCGCGACACGATCTGCGGCAGGGGACACCTGACGCCTCGTCGTTCCCGCGCGCCGCCTGGCTCGCCTCGTACCGGCGGGCGCTCCAGCAGGCGCCCAACTCGGCCTTCGGGCCCGGCGATCCCGCGGGCCGTGTCGAACTGCGCGAGGCCCTCGCCGAGTACCTGGCACGCGCGCGTGGCGTGCGCACCGAGCCGGGACGGATCGTGATCTGTTCGGGCTTCGCGCACGCCCTGCGGCTGCTCTTCCCGGGCGTGTTGCGCGGACCGCTGGCGGTCGAGTCGTACGGCCTCGGCTTCCACCGCGAGCTGCTGGCCGCCGCGTCGGTACGGACCGTGCCGCTGCCGCTGGACGAGGACGGCGCCCAGGTGGGCGAGTTGGGCCGGGAGCGGGCGGTCCTGCTCACGCCCGCGCACCAGTTCCCGACCGGTGGCCCGCTGCACCCGGAGCGGCGGGCCGCCGTCGTCGACTGGGCACGTGCGCGTGGCGGCGTGATTCTGGAGGACGACTACGACGGCGAGTTCCGATACGACCGCAAGCCCGTCGGCGCCGTGCAGGGACTGGACCCCGAGCGGGTCATCCACATCGGCTCGGTGAGCAAGAGTCTGTCGCCCGCGCTGCGGCTCGGCTGGATGGTCCTGCCGCGGCGGTACGTCGACGCCGTCCTCGCCGTCAAAGGCGAACGGGAGGCGTGGGCGAGCGCCCTGGAGCAGCTGACGCTCGCGGACTTCCTCGCCTCCGGGTCGTACGACCGTCATGTCCGCCGGATGCGGCAGCGGTATCGCGGGCGGCGTGACCGGCTCGTCGCGGCCCTCGCGGAGCGGGCGCCGCACATCGAGGTGACGGGGATCGCGGCCGGGCTGCACGCGGTGCTGCGGCTGCCGCCGGGCACCGAGCGGTCGGCCGTCAAGGCCGCGACCTGGCAGGGCGTCGCGCTCGACGGGCTCGCCGGGTTCCGGCATCCGGAGGCGACGATGTCCGCGCCGGACGGGCTGGTGGTGGGTTACGCGACGCCCTCGGAGCATGCGTACGGGGCGGCGTTGGAGGCGTTGTGCGGGGCGCTGCCGCCGGGTCCTTAGACACCCTCTTGGCCGACGCCCCGCCAGGTAAAGCGTTTGTCGCGTAAAGCGTTTGTTGCGTGAAGCGTTTGTTGTTTTGTTGCGTGAAGCGTTTGTTGTCGTGGTTCTACGGTCTCGGTCTTCTACCGCTGCAAGTAATCAATTCAGCACCAATTTATTCAGCACCAATTTCAAGAGAGTTCAGGAAAGGAGGAAGTCCGCCACCCCCTCCTTGGCGCCTTGGATGAACGCGGTCATCTCACCGGGTGTGTAGATCAGCGCGGGTCCGTCCGGATCCGCCGACTGGCGGACGGCGATTCGCCCGTCCGCGAGCTTCATCGCCTCCAGGCAGTTGCCGCCGTTGCCGCCGCTCCACGGTTTGTGCCAGCCCTCGCTGCCCAGTTCACGGGCGGGCATCCCGTTGTAGATCCGCTCGTCGCGGATCCGCTCATTGCGTATCCGCTGCTTGATGTTGTCCATTCACAGCTCCTTGCGGAAATCCCGGAGGATCTCCTTCGTGCGATGTGCCGTGGCGGCCTGAGCCGCCATGCGGTCCATGACCTCGAGGTGGGTCGCCACCTCGGAACGCTCGTCCAGATAGACGGCGCCGGTCAGGTACTCGCTGTAGACCATGTCCGGGAGTTCCGGCATGGCAAAGCGAAACAGCACGAAGGGCCCGTACGTGCCGGGGTGCGGTCCCGTGGAGAACGGGACGACCTGGAGCGTCACGTTGGGCAGTTTCGTGGCCTCGATCAGCTTGTCGATCTGGGCGCGCATCACCTCGGGACCGCCGACGGGGCGGCGCAGGGCCGTCTCGTCCATCACGGCCCAGATCCGGGGTGCGCCTTCACAAGTGAGCAGATTCTGGCGTTGCATGCGCAGCGCCACATGGCGCTCGATGTCCTCGGGTCTGGTCTGGCCGATGGCGCCCGACTTCAGGACGCCACGGGCGTACTCCTCGGTCTGCAGGATTCCGGGCACGAAGTGGGGTTCGTACGAACGGATGAGGGTGGCGGCGCCCTCCAGGCTGACGTACATCGAGAACCAGCCCGGCAGGATGTCGTGGAAGCGCTGCCACCAGCCGGGCCGGTTGGCCTCCTCGGCCAGTTGGACGAAGGCCTCGGCCTCCTCGTCCGACACCCCGTACGACTTCAGCAGGAGCTGGAGGTACGGGATTTTGAGGGCGACTTCGGCCATCTCCATCCGGCGGACCGTGGCGGGCGCGACACGCAGGATGCGCGCCGCCTCCTCACGTTTGAGACCCGCGCGTTCCCGTAGGTCCAGCAGGCGCCGGCCGAGGACGACCTGGCCGACCGTCGGCGCGGACCGCGGTTCGCTCACGTCCCACCTCCACTGAGTCCCGAACAGACGCTGCTGCGACGGTCGATGCCGTTGTGAACGGTCGGACGCCGTTCTGAACGGTTCTGAACAGGTACTGCGTCATGACAGACCGGACGGCGCCGTTCGGGGTCCTCTTCGTCTTCTTCGACTTCTTCGACGATCCCAACTGGCGCCGCTCGGCGTGCTGTTGCCAGCAGTGTGCCACGGCACTTCTCAGAGTCACACGGCACTCTGCAATTTTCAGAGTGACACTTGCCAAGTGTTCACGGCGGGGAGATAGTGGCAAGCGTGATTCCGTCCGCGCCCTTAGGAACAGACGCCGCCGAGGACCGCTCCGGTCTGCGTGCCGCCGCAGGGGTGCGCCCTGGCGCCGCCGCGCGCCGGTTCCGCTTCGAGTTGGCCGCACACCCGGGTTCCGTGGCTCAGGCCCGGCACCTGACGCGCGCCCGGCTCTCCGGCTGGGACGTGTCCGACGACACCTGTGACACGGCGGTCCTCGTCGTCTCCGAGCTGGTCACCAACGCCATCGTGCACAGCGCGAGCGCGCGTGTGGTGTGCGAGCTGCACGACGGGGACGACCTGGTGCGGATAGCCGTACGTGACGAGGGATGCGCCCCTGATGAGCCGCACCCCTCGCCGCAGCGTCCCGAGGAGGAACACGGCAGGGGGCTGCTGCTCGTCACGGCCGTGTGCCGGTCCTGGGGCGCCCAGGACACCGCGCCGGGGCTGCTGGTCTGGGCGGATCTCCCGCGCTCCCCGGCCGCCGACGCCACGGGTGCCGCAGCGGCCCGCTCCGACCTCGGATGGGGCGCGAGGAAGCCACCGGCCGACGGCCGGGGCACCGGGACGGAAGCGTCCTGGGGAACGGAAGACTCCTGGGGGACGGAAGGGTCCTGGAGGAGGGAGGCGTCCTGGAGGAGGGAAACCTCCTGGGGGACGCGGACCATGGGGGTCCCCCCGATCGGGCGAAGCCGGGATCGGGGAAGGCTGTGAGGGGTACGTCGGCGACAGGACCCTGTGCTCAGGTCCTGAGCCTGGACACGCTGGTCCGCCTGAGGCGCGAGCAGACGGCGTCCAAGGCGCTGCGACGTCTCCCCGTGCCCGAGGGCATGACGGTACCGCTGGGCTGCGACGCGGTCGCGGTGCCCGCCCGGTTCGGACCCCTGCTGATGACCCGGCTGCCCCGGGTGGGCTGTGTGTACGCCGACGGGGCGCACTGGTGGTGGCTCGTGCCCTCCGAGTCCGATGTGGCCCTGGACTGGCCCGCACCCGCCCACTACGCCGCCGGGGCGGTCGTACCGGACACCCCGCACGCCCCCGGCCTCATCCACAGGCCGGCCGGCACCCTGCCGTACACCCCGCCGATCCCCCTCTATCTGGCCCTGTGCCGGGTCATCGGTACGACACCCGTCTGGTCGCGTCCGATCAGCGCGTAGCCCTCCTGTCGACGATCAGCGCGTAGCCCTCCTCTCGACGATCAGCGCGTGACTCTCGGTCGCCGAGCGGCGCGTAGTCCTCCGGTTCGGGGGCTGGCGAGCGTGTCCGAAGTGCGCCGGTCGCCACCCGTACTCGGCCGTCACCACGAGTGGAGTGCCGTGTTCCTGGGGAGGGCACCGTTCATCCGTTCCCGGGGAGGCCGATGGTGGGAAAAACCACAGGGAAAGCGCGCAAGAAGAAACGCGACGACGACAAACCGGCGCCGTCCGCCTCCGAACACCTGCTCTTCGGCGGCCCGCTGCGCTATGACATGGGCTGGTCCCAGCACTCCGAAGCGTTCCTCGAGCTGAACTTCCGCGCGATGGTGACGCGGCTGCCGTCCCTGCTCGCGTCCAGTTTCCGGCTCGCCTGGACCGCCGACCGCCGCGCCGCCCGGATCGTGGTGTCCGCCGAACTGGCCCGGGGCGCGGCGCAGGCGGTGAGCCTGCTGGCCGTCAACATCGTGCTGGGCCGGCTGATGACGAGCGGCTCCGTCGGGGACCGGCTGCACGGCGCGGTCCCGGCGCTGATCACGGTCGCCGCCGTCATGCTGCTCGGCGCGCTGCTGCGGGCGGCCTCGACGTATGCCACCGGGCGCCTGGAACCCAAGGTGGAACGCGTCGCCACCGAGCTGTACCTGGAGCGCGCGGCGGCCGTCGAACTGTCCGCGATCGAGGACGACGCCTTTCACAAGCTGCTGGACACCGCGCAGTACGGTGCCTCCTCGGCCCGCCGCATGATCGCGATCGCCACCCGCGTGGTGAACGCGATGATCTCGCTCATCGCGGCCGCGGGCGTACTGACCGTGCTGCACCCCGCCCTGCTGCCGCTGCTCGTGACGATGACCCTGCCGAGCGCCTGGAGTTCCCTGACGATCGCCCGGCGCCGCTACGAGTCCTTCCACACCTGGGTGCAGCACGCCCGCGCCGGGCATCTGATCAGCAGTCTGCTCACCGAGCCCGCGGCGGCCCCGGAGATCCGCGTGCACGGCGTCGGCCCGTTCCTGCTGCGTCACTTCCGCTCGATGTCGGAGACCGCGGAGGCGGAGCAGGCCCGCCTGGCCCGTCTCTCCGCCCGCACCGGCCTGGTCGCGGCGGGCTGGACGGGCATCGCCACCGTGGCGACGTACGCGACGCTCGGCGGACTGCTGCTCGCCGGTGCGATGGCACTCTCCGTCGCCGGTACGGCCGTCATCGCGATCCGCACCGGCTCCGCGAGCCTCGACACGCTCGTCCTGGAGGTCAACTCCCTCCATGAGGAGGCCCTGTTCGTGGGCGATCTGCAGCGCCTGTACGTGGAGGCGGCCGAGCGCGCGATCCCGGTGGGCGGCGAGCCGCTCCCCGACGATCCGAGCGAAATCCGCTTCGAGAACGTCACGTTCACCTATCCGGGCGCTTCGACCCGTCCGGCGCTCGCGGACGTCACCCTCCGTCTGCCGCTCGGCAAGATCGTGGCGCTCGTCGGCGAGAACGGCTCGGGCAAGACGACCCTGGTGAAGCTGCTCGCGGGCCTGTACGCGCCCGAGCGGGGCCGGATCCTGTGGGACGGCGTCGACGCGGCGACCGCGGACCGGCAGCAACTCGCCGAACGCATCGCGATGGTGGCGCAGGACTTCAAACGCTGGCCGTTCACGGCCCGTGTCAACGTGGCGGTCGGCCGTGCCTCGGCGCCGCTGACGGACGAGCGCGTCACCTCGTCGGTGACGGAGGCCGGGGCCCAGGACGTGGTCGCCGACCTGCCCCGCGGCCTGGACACGCTGCTGGCCCGCGGTTTCAGCGGCGGGCACGAGCTGTCGGGCGGTCAGTGGCAGCGGCTGGGCATCGCACGGGCCGCGTACCGCCGTGGTCGCATCCTGATCGTGGACGAGCCGACCGCGGCGCTCGACGCCCGGGCCGAGCTGGAGGTCTTCGACAAGATCAGGGCCCTGGCGGGCAGCGGGCAGACGGTCGTCCTCATCACCCACCGGCTGGCCTCGGTCCGCCACGCCGATCTGGTGCATGTCCTCGACCAGGGTCGCCTGGTGGAGTCCGGCAGCCCGGACGAACTGCTGGCGAAGGGCGGTGTCTACGCCGAGCTGTACTCCTTGCAGGCCGAGCAGTTCACGACGAAGGTGCCCACGAAGATTCCTACGAAAGTACCCGCTCCGACAGTGCCCGCTCCAAAGGTGGGCTGACCTCGGCCGGCCTCACTCGACGAGTTCCCCGGCACGCACGATCACCAAAAACGCGTCCGAGGCGAGGTCCATGACGACCTCGGCGGCCTGCCCCTGAAGGCGGCACGCCTGCGCGAACTCCTCGGCGGGCCACGAACCGCGCGGCCCTCCGGCGGGAAAGCGCTCCAGCACCATTCGCCCGTTCACCCTGCACCTCCATGTAGCGCGCCGTACTCATGACGCGTACTCATAGAGTTAAACGCCAAAGGCGGGGTGAACGGCTCGGTCAGTGACGGTACTGAGACATAGTCAACACTCGTTCACTACTCCGCTGTGAGGGAACTCTCGGCCTGTGCGCGTTTCATTTCATGAGTTTTCCCTTCTCGTACCTTCTTGTCATTCCTCGTACTCGTCGTGGTACCGGATCCGCTCGCTGCCCGCCGGCGCCCCCAGTGCCGAGGCGCGCCCCCGGGGCACCTCCCACTCCTCCTGCCTGCCGAGTGCCGTGAGATCCAGCAGGGTGGTCGTGGAGCCGAGTCCGTCGAGGCCGCGCTCGTACGTCGAGTAGGTGTGGAAGACCCGGTCACGGTCCCGCAGGAAGCAGCTCACGCCCGGCCGCTCGTAGGGCTCGTCGTCGACCTCGACGGACACCCTGAAGTCGTAGTTGAAGTCGCTGTCGTACGACGAGTACCAGGGCACCGTCCAGCCCATACGGGCCTTGAAGGGCAGGATCTTCGTGTACGGCGCCCGGGACACGGCGGCGAACTCCGTGTCCCGGGCCCGCAGATGGGCGAGGTGGCCGATCTGGTCGAGGAAGGCCGAGCAGCTGCGGCAGCCCGCGTCCCACTCCGGCGCGAACATGAAGTGGTGGACGACGAGTTGGTGGCGCCCTTCGAAGAGGTCGAGCAAGGCCGCTTTGCCGTCTCCGCCCTCGAACACGTACTCCTTGTCGATCTCGACCATCGGCAGCCCGCGCCGCTCCGCGTTGAGCGCGTCCCTTGCGCGGGTCGCCGTCTTCTCCTTGACCAGCAGCTTCTCGCGCGCGGCGCGCCACTCCTCGCTCGAGACGATCTGCGGAAGCGTCATGTGCCCCTCCTCCGGACGGAACGGTGCCTTCGCAGTGGTGACCGGGCGCGGGAGCGGAACTCATCGGCGCCGGCGGAGAATTTCTGGATTCAGTACGTCACCGGGAGCGCGAGCAGGCCGCGGGCGCGCAGGGAGGGCCGCCATCGCAGCTCGGCCGGGTCGGCGGCGAGCGCGAGGTCCGGAAGGCGTGCCAGGAGCGCGGACACGGCGATCTCCGTCTCCAGGCGGGCCAGCGGCGCGCCCACGCAGTAGTGGATGCCCCGGCCGAGGGCGAGATGGCCGGAGGCGTCCCGGTCGAGGTCGAGGCGCTCGGGGTCCGGGAAGCGGGCCGGGTCCCGGTTGGCCGCGGCCAGGGACAGCAGAACGGTCTCGCCCGCGGGCACGGTGACCTCGCCGATCGTCACGTCCTGTACGGGGAAGCGCCGGATGGCGAGCAGCGCGGGCCCTTCGTGGCGCGCGAACTCCTCGACCGCGTCGGGGAATCGCTCCGGGTTCGCGCGCAGGGCGGCCAGCTGGTCGGGATGGGTGAGCAGTCCCAGGATGGCGTTGCCGATGAGCTGCACGGTGTTCTCGTAGCCCGCGAAGAGGATGAGGAAGGCGAGCGACGTCAGCTCGTCCTCGGTGAGCCGGTCGCCCTCGTCGCGCACCGCGATCAGGTCGGAGAGCAGGTCGTCCGCCGGCTTCTTCCGTTTGTCCGCGAGGAGTTGGGTGAGGAACCCGAGCATGGCCACGACCGCCTCCTTGGCGGCTCCGGGACGCGTCGGGTCCGGCGCGACGAGCACGTCGGTCCAGGCCCGGAAGTCCCGGCGGTGCTCCTCCGGAATGCCCAGCAGGTCGCAGATGACGGTGATCGGCAGGGGCGCGGCGTACGCGGCGATCAGGTCGGCGCTGCCGTGCGGTCCGAGCGCGTCGAGGAGCCGGTCGGCGGTTTCCCGCACGGGTGTGCGCAGTTGCTCGACGCGGCGCGAGGTGAAGGCGCGGACCACCAGACGCCGGATGCGGGTGTGGTCGGGCGCCTCCATGTTGAGGAGGTTGGCGTCGAGGGCGGGCGGCAGCGACAGCCCCTGGTAACTCCCGGGCAGCGCATGCCTCTTGTCCACCGAGAGCAGCGGGTTCGCGAGCGCCTCGCGGACGTCCTCGTACCGTGTGACGAGCCAGGCGGGGTTGCCGTCGGTACCGGCGACGCGATGTACGGGCGCGGTGTCGCGCAGGCGGTCATAGACGGCGTACGGGTGGTCGATGAGGCCTTCTGCGGGGTCCATGTCCTCCACCCTAGGCAGAGTGGATCAGGTGTCGTACTCCTGAATCCGACTGTCGTGGTCCCGGTCGACGAGCGCGGGCAGCCGCTCCCCCATCTCCCTGACCGTGGCGGGCAGATCGACGGTCAGCAGCACACGGTCGCGCATCAGGACGCGTCCGTCGACGATCGTCGTCGTCACGTCCGCGGAGCGGGCGCTGTGGACGAGGGTGGCGGCGAGGTCATGCACGGGCTGGGTGTGCGGGCCGCTGAGGTCGACGAGGACGATGTCGGCCCGCCGCCCGGGTGCGAGGCTGCCGATCCGCTCGCCCAGGCCGACGGCCCGCGCGCTCTGGAGCGTCGCGTGGTGCAGGGCTTGACGGGACGTCAGCCATCGTGGGTCGCCCTCGGCGGACTTCTGCACGAGTGAGGTGAGCGCCATCGACTCCCACACGTCCAGGGAGTTGTTCGACGCGGCCCCGTCCGTGGCGAGTCCGACGGGGACGCCGATCTCACGCAGGGCCCGTACCGGGGTCGGGCCCCAGGCGAACTTGAGATAGCCGCGGGGTGCGGTCGCGACGG
The DNA here is from genome assembly GCF_042885015.1 of Streptomyces sp. NPDC058086. NCBI lineage: Bacteria > Bacillati > Actinomycetota > Actinomycetes > Kitasatosporales > Streptomycetaceae > Streptomyces > Streptomyces sp. NPDC058086. Next base: position 72,068 of record NZ_JBHVST010000051.1, read on the forward strand.
CGACGGGTCCGCCCGCGCCCGCCAGCACCGGCAGGTCGCGTTCGACGATGCCGGTGCCGTGCGCGATGAGCAGACCGGGTTCGTTGTCGAGGAGCCCGGCGCGCTGGAGGATCTCGATGGGCGTGCGGCCGAACCGGGCCAGGCTGGTGTCGGTCTGGCCTCGGCTCTCGGCCGCGTGCAGGTGCACGGGAAGGCCGTGCTCGTGGGCGAGGGTCGCGGTCGCGGCGAGATCGGCGCCGTCCACGGTGTACGGGGCGTGCGGGGCGAGGGCGGTGGTGATGCGGCCGTCTGCGCCGCCGCGCTGTCGCAGCGCGAACTCCAGCGACTTCTCGCGGCCTTCGGCGCCCTGCGAGGAGAAGAAGGCCTCGCCGAGGTGCGCGCGCAGTCCGCTCTCGGTCACCACGGCGGCGACCGCGTCCATCGAGAAGTAGTGGTCGGCGAAGCAGGTGACGCCTCCGCGGATCATCTCGGCGCAGGCGAGCCGCGCCCCCAACTCCACGTCCCTCTGCGTGAGGTTGGACTCGATGGGCCAGATGAAGTCGTTGAACCACTCCTCGGCGGGCAGGTCCTCGGCGATCCCGCGCAGGGCGGCCATCGGGGTGTGCGTATGGCAGTTGATCAGGCCGGGCATCGCCACCTGGCCGCGCGCGTCGATGCGCAGGGCGGCGTCCGGAAGGGGCGTCTCGCGCGTGACCGCCTCGATGACCCCGGCCCGTACGACGATCGAGGCGTCCTCGACGAACGCGATCTCCTCGTGCTCGTCGTGCACGAGCGCGGTGCATCCGGTGATGAGGAGGTCGGCGGGGCCCGCCGCGGACGGGGTGGTGGCGGACGGGGCCGGGACGGACGGCGTCATGGCGTCACCGTACGACGCGTCGGGCTCCCGGCGCTCAGCCCGCGAGCGGAACAGGGGGCGCCTGCCTCTCCTTCACCGCCAGCCCCGCGCGTTCCCGTCCTTCGGCCAGTTCGTCGAGGAGTTCGGCGATGCGTTCGGAGTGCTGAGGGGTGAGCCGTCCGGTGTCGTCGAGCTGCACGGCACACGCGGTCGTGGTGTCGACGAGGCGTTCGAGGGTGGCCGCGACCTCGTCCGTTCCCTCGGCGTGCCGGGCCAGGGCGGGGAGTTCGGCGGCGGCGAGGTCGATCGAGGCGCGGGCCTCGGCGAGCGCGCGGTAGGCCTCGCGGCGCAGGGCCCAGCGGCCGGCCCGGTCGTCGGTCGTGCCGTCGTCCAGTACGTGGGCGAGGTACATGTGCGCGGCCTCGGCGGCGCGGGTGAGCCGTGCCCGTACCCCTCCCCCGCGCTGTCCGAGCGCGGGCAGATGTCCGACGAGCAGCACGATCGCGCAGGCCAGCAGCGTCTCGCCGATCCGGCTCCAGGAGGCGCCCGGCTCCCCGCCCACCATGACGAGGGAGAGGACGAGCACGGTGACGACGGCGGTCTGCGCCGCGAAGTGCCGGGTGGCGACGGGGATCAGAGCGCCGCACAGCGCCACCAGGGCGACCAGCCCGGCGGGGCGCGGGAGCAGCGCCGCGAACCCGGCGAAGACAACGGCGCCGAGCACGGTCCCCGCCGCCCGGCAGATCACGCGTGAGGCGAGCGGTCCGAGGTCGGGCTTGACCAGGAAGACGGCGGTCGCGGGGAGCCAGTACCAGTGCGCGTGGCTGCCGTACCAGCGGGCGTGGTGCAGGGCCTGCGCCACGGCCGCGCTGGCGCCGAAGCAGAGGGCGACCCGGAGCCCGTACTCGCGTCCTGCGGAACCGAGGGCCGTGCGGGCGAGGGACGTGCCGGTACGGCGCCGCGTGTGCAGCGCGTTGTCGTCGCCACCCCCGTCGAAGGCGTCGGCCGCGTGCAGGAGTGCGTCGTCTAGGGCGCGCAGGGCCGGTGCGGAGCGTTTGGGCGCGGGCAGCGACCCGGTGTGTGTATCGGTCCGTACGGCGAGGGCGAGCCGCCGCGGCCCTTCGGCGGCGCGTGCGGGCACCGCCTCGCCTGCCCAGGCGAGCGCGGTGGCGGCCTCGGCGAGCGGGAGCGAGGCGGCGTACTGCGCGTGCAACCGCCGCTCGGCCGCGGAACTGGCGTACCGCCGCAGCCGGGGCCCGCCGAGCGCGTCCTGGGCGTGGTCGAGCGCGGCGGTGAGAGCGACCCGGCGACCGGGCGCGTCCGGCCCCCCGACCGCTTCGAGCAGCGCGGCGACGGCGTCGTACACACTCCCGACGGCGTCCCGCTCACCGTCGAACCGGTAGTCGCCGGCGGTGGCCCCGGGTGTGGGCAGCGCGAGCCGCAGCGCGAGCAGCCACCCGGCACCGGCGACGAAGATGAGCGCACGCTGCCAGCCGGGCTCGGGCAGCGGCATCCCGGCCCCGATGGCGGCGGCGACGAGCAGTTGCGTACCCGCTCCGCTCGCGACGGGCCCGACGGCGCTGACGGCTCCGGCGAGCAGCCCGAGCACGGTGAGAAGAAGGGTGAGCGTCACCGCGCCGACGTGCTGTCCCGCGTACGACCCCACGAGCAGCCCGCCGGCTCCCGCGAGCGCCGGCACGCCGAGCCGCCTGACCGCGGCCCTACGACTGCCCGGGCGGTCGTTGATCCCGGCGAGCATGGCGCCCAGAGCGGCGACGACACCGACGGACGTACGCCCGCTCAGCACCGCCACGAGCAGCAGCGGCCCGGCGGCCAGGGCGCCCCGCACGACCGCGCTCCAGGGCACGGGGCCGCGCTGTGCGCGCAGGGCATGGGCGAGCCAGGGTGGTACGGCGGCACTGAGGCGGGACACGGGGCTCCTGTCGGGCGAGGGCGGGGGCGCCTTCGGGCGACGTCGGCCGGGCGGTGTACCACCTACGGTAGATCGCGTTGCTGGAGGAAATGGAACGTATGTATTTCCGGAAGGTGACGCATCGCGAGGATGCCGCGTTCTTTATGAACGCAACTGCCGGTCGGCCGGACATGAAGCCGGGGATGAAGCTGGAGATCAAGCCGGGCATGAAGCCGGGGATGAAATGGAGCGGGTCCGAGGGCGTAGCCGGCCCCCGGACCCTTGTGATGCCACCCATGTCACACGCCGGCACGCTTGAGAACCCAGGTCAGTCGTTATGTCGCCGCGTCCTGCCTTTGGACCACCACGCATCGAGCTGCGCGGACTGGACTTGAACCAGCATTTCGGCGTCCCGGGGCCTGGGCCCGGTCGATCCGGCGATCGGCGGCGAATGCTGAGTCTGGAGCAAGAGTCTGAGTTTGATCACGGTCTGCCTCTGCCGAGTTGGGCTACCGCGGCGCGTGGGCACTCGGTGGAGTGCCGTGTGGTGCCGCGGGGAGGACTCGAACCTCCACTGGAACCGTGCATTCACGACAAGCTTCAGGTTCAGCTTGCGCTCCTCGCGCACCCCGGCCGTGGTGCGTTGTGGCCGGGGAGTTCTAGAGGCTACCCGAACAGGTAGCCGAACACGGAGTCCCCGACACGCTGGTCGACGACGTCCACGCCGTTCGCCTCTTCCCGGGCGAACTTGACGGCCTGCTGCAACTTCTCGACCCGGTCGAGCAGTTCGTTCACGCGCCGCGCGGGCAGGGCGCCGGAGAACTTCACGGTCGTCCAGTACCCGACGGGAATGTCCTCGTAGTACACCTCGACCTGGGCGGGATGCTTCTCGGTGGCCTCGGCCTTGACGTGGTTGCGCGGCACCTTCTTCGTACGCAGCGTCCGCACGGGCTCGGTCTTCCACGCGTCCGTCGACGGGTCCTGCACCCACGACTCGGAGGCGTCGAGAACGGGCAGCTTCCTCACGAAGGTGTTGAGATCGGTGAGCTGCTTCTCGAGGAAGAGCAGATACGACACGGGCACGTCGGCGACGAGGACCCGTCCGTCCACCTTCACATCCGCCCGGGCCGTGCAGTTCGCCCAGTCCTTGGTGGCGGTCACGTCAAACAGCCGGGTGAGTGTCCCCGCGGTCTCCCGCAACACGTCCTCGGCCTGCACCTGCACCCGCGTCGACTCGGGCGGCAGCTGCTCACCCTCCTCGTCCTTCGGCTGATAGGTCCGCGAGATACCGGCCAGCAATGCGGGCTTCTGCAGCCCGTGATGAGCGGCCGTCAGGTCCTGATGGGACTTGGACTTGATGCCCTTCTCCACTGCGATGATCTGATTGAGTTTCGCCACGTCGGTGACGGTAGCAGTGGCGGCGGGGGCTTTTCGAAGGGGTTATTCGACTCCGGATTCCCGGGCCCGGGTGACCCCGGCGTCCAGGACCTCCTCGGCCCGGATGACCGCCGCGTCCGAGACCGCCTCCGCCCGCCCGAGTGTGTGCACCAGCCCTTCCGGCGCGGGGCGGCGGCGCGCGAGGCCGCCCGTGGCGCGTGATCTCGATGCGATGGAACGGACACTCAACACCCTTGACCACGGGGCCTGTTCACGGGGAGTGGATGCGTGTGGGATTGGCGCCGGACCTCAAGGTCATGGCCGAGGGCATGGTCAAGGCGTCCATGGGAATGGTCACCACGGTGATGCCCGGCGCCCGGGACACCGCCATCGCGCTCTTTCACGAACTGGACCGGCAGCACGGCATGCCGGGGACGACGACGCGGGTCACGCGTTCGCGAAGGTGTACAGGTCGGCCGCGGCCACGGCCCTCGACAAGATGGGCTTCAGCTCCTACGTCATGGGCGAGACCGGCAGAGGGCTGATGCGCAACGCCCGTGAGTTCATGGCGCGCGAGAGTCACATCGCCTCCGAGATCCTCAAGAAGCAGGTCGACCTCACGCCGGGAATGGGCGACCCGGGGACGGACTGCACGGAGAGCTTCCTCGGCCTGGGACAGGAGCTTCCCGAGGTGGTCGGCGACACCGCCTGGTACGACCAGTACGCGCCCGGCGGCATGAGCGACCGCTTCCGAGGCTCCCCCGAGAAGCTGCGCGATGTCGCCGGCTCCTGGCGTGCCGGCGGGAAGATGATGCTGCGCTTCCTGGAGGACGCCCAGGCTTACGCGCACACAGCCGACAAGGCCCACTCCGGTGAAGCCGCCGACGCGTTCCGCCGCTACTTCGCCGGGTTCGTCGGCTTCGCCGCCCCACCGGACCAGGCCCAGCAGGACGAGACCCTCGTGGCGAACCTCGTGGCGGCCTGCAACCAGCTGGCCAAGGCCTGTGACCAGTACGCCGACCATGTCGAGTCGGCGAAGCAGCAGATCCAGCAAAATGACCTGGACCCGTTCCACATCGACGCGCCGTGGGACTCGCCCATGTTCGGCGGGAACGGCGACGACGGCGGGCTCAAGAACGCGGTGCTGAACGATCCCTGGATACACCGCCTCGGGGATGTCGCCCACGCCTTGGACGAGTCCGAGAAACGCGTCAAGCTGCCGAACGGGTCGGACAGCCCGCCCGGCCTCCCCGGGCTGCCGCTGCTCCCGATACCCGTTCCCATACCTGTACCGATCGTGCTCGCCTCGTACCGCGGCCAGGCCCCCGGCATCCTGCCGATGGGCAACAAGGTCGACCCGTCGATCCCCGCTCAGGACCCCATCCCGCCCCAGCCGGGCACCACCCGCATCCTCGGCCCGGGCGAACAACCGCAGTTCCGGACCTGGCTCAACTCCCTCAGCACCGGCGGCTTCGCGGGCGGCGGCGGCCCCACCAATCCGGACAACGCCTACCAACTGCGCATGGCGGGCTATCCGGAGCGGGAAGTCCCCCTCGAAGGACGCAAGCGCGGTCTGATGGTCGACGGCATACGCCCCGCGGACGGCTATCTGGTCGAGGCCAAGCACGTACGCGACCCGGACTGCAAGAAGCGGAGCTTCCGCAGCATCGAACGGGTCAACGAGACGCTCGCCAAGCCGGTGAAGGTCGACGCCAAGGGCAACCCCACATGGGACCCGGTCATCGATTCCATGAACGGCGTCACCGGCTCCGCACGGTACGTACCTTGAGATCGAGGAATCCAGTGACAGCGCAGCGCAACGTCAGGACCACCTTCGGCTTCTATCCGCCGGAGAACAACGAAGCCGCCTGGCAGTCCAGCCTGGACACCTTCATGGCAGCGCTCGAGCGTGGCTTCCCCGACGCGGTCCTGGAGACTCGTGTGGATCCCCTGCGCGGAACGAGCGTGGTGGACTTCGACATCGAGGTGGCACCGGAGGTCTGGGTCACGGGCAGCGCGGCGATGCCTTCCCCCGACTACGCCTACATCACCCTCGGCAGCGTGACCGCCGACGAGGCGGCTCTCTTCGCCGTGTGGCTGCGCGACTCCTACGTCCCCTCGCCAACCTGCGTGCGCTTCACCAGCAGCGCGGCGATGGAGAACGGCGACGAGACCCCGGAGCCGCTGCCCGCCGTCGGCGGTACGGCCGAGGTGGAGGCCGTACTGCGCGGCCACCTGGTGGCTGCGGGGGCCGTGTGACCGACGCGGATCCTGCCGCCCTCAGCTGCCGGACCACTCGGCAGATCCTCGGATCAGCGCTCGTTACCGAGCGGCGAGACGTTCGACGATCTCGACGGCGACCAGGAAATCGGTAGACGAGCGTGCCGAACGCCGCGGTGTCGGGTGGGTGCGCAACGCCCGCCGGGCGAGGGCGCTCGAGCTTCCTCCGGCCGCTGGAAGGCCGGAGTCGGGGGAAAGTCGCATGCGCCCCCGTCCGTCCGCCCACATCATGGGAAGGTTGCCCGCCCAGCCGAGGATTCCTGGAGTTCCCGTGCCCGCACGCGTCACCGTACCCAGTCTCTTTCCGCCTCCCGGCTACGCTCACGCGTCGGTCGTCGAGGCGGGTACGCGGCTCGCCTTCCTCGCCGGGGCCGTGCCGCTGGACGCGGCGGGGAAGATCGTCGGCGTGGGGGATCCCGTACGGCAGGCCGAGCAGGTGATCGCCAATCTCGGCGAACAACTCCGCGCGGTGGGAAGTGACTTCGCACACGTGGTGGCGACCGATGTGTATGTCGTCAGCGATGAGCCGAGGGTGCTGTCCGACGTGTGGGCTGTCGTCGAGGCGTCCGGGCTCAGTACGGGGCCCCACTCGTCGACGCTGCTCGGGGTGGCCTGCCTTGGGTACACAGGGCAGTTGGTGGAGATCACGGCGACGGCGGTCGTACCCGAGCCCAGGTTCGAGTCCACCCCCACCCTCACCCCCACGTCCAAGCCCGAGTTCGGATCCGAGTCCAAGTCCAAGTCCAAGTCCGACGGCCGCGACTAGGGTCTGTCCGGCCGATCACGGCGGAGACGCGGGGCGGCTGCGCCCCGGGGACCGTCTCGTCGAACACGAACTGGCCGAGTGTTTCGGGGTCTCACAAGTTCCCGGGCGCGAGGCGATCCGCGCGCTCGTCACCGAGGGGTATTCAACTGCTCTGCGTTTCCTGCGGATTACTGCGGATTACTGCGTGTGAGCGTGCGGGAGTGGGCGCGTTCTCTTTCGCCTGCTCGTGATGGAGGGGCCGTTTGAATGTTCGGGGTGGGAACGGGTGACCTTTGCCGTGGTGGTTCGTTGATCTCGATCGGCTTCCGGGCTACGGACGATGGCCGGGCCGTTCGTCGCTCCGGGCCCGTCCGGTGTGGCGGTACGCGGCCGGCTCAAGCATCTGACGGCCGAGGATGAGAGGGTGCTGCGGCTGGTCGGCGCGCACCTCGGCGCGCTGGCGTCTCGGGATCTCAAGGCGCGGTGTGCTGATGGCCTGGAACACTCCGCGGACGCGTGGGCGGTGCGCAAGCGCGGGCTGACGCCGTTGTCGTCGTCCCGCTGGGCCGGTGCACTCACCAAGGCCTCGAATGATCAGTGGGCGCTTGCACGGCGTTGCCAGGCAGCGCACTGATCTCCGTCATGGAGCCAGTCGACGGCCGACTGCGCTGGCTCACCCGGCAGAACGAGGAGTGGCTCCAACTTCTCACCGAACACGACGAGTTGTACGAGTCCATCGCCTCCGGCGACCCGGAGCGCGACCGCGCGCACGCCCTCGCCCACGTCCAGGCCAACTACCGGTCGACGGTGCGGCACCTCTTCGGCGAGACAGAGACTCCCCGAGCCTGAAGTCGGCTAACGCAGGGCGTACTTGTCCGTCGCCGCCACCAACGCCTCCACCACACCCCTCGCCCCCATGGTGTGCCCCACGTCGTCCACGACGATCAACTCGCTGTCGGGCCAGCCGTGGTGGAGCCGCCACACCGTGCCCAGCAGGTTCCCGAAGTCGAGACTGCCCTGGACGAGGGTGCCGGGGATGCCCTTCAGCAGGGGCGCGTCGCGGATCACGACGCCTTCGTCGTTGCCTTCCCCCAGGAAGTGGTCGTTGCCGAAGTAGTGCGTGACGGTCCGCGCGAACGCCATGCGGAACTCCGGGTCCTCGTAGCGCTTCTCCGACCGCGGCGGCGCGGGAACGATCGCCGTCTCCCAGTCCGTCCAGGCCCGCGCCGCCCGCGCCCGCACCTCGGAATCGGGCGATTCGAGCAGTCGGCTGTACGCGGCGGCGAGGTTCCCGTCCCGCTCTCCCTCGGGCAGTTCGGCGAGGAACCGCTCGAAGGCCTCGGGGAAGAACCGCCCAAGTCCCCTGGTCAGCAGGGCCACTTCGGAATTCGCGCCGGTGGCCACCGCGGTCAGCACCAGTTCGGAGACGACGTCCGGATGCGTCTGCGCGTACCGCAGCCCCAGCGCCGATCCCCACGACACGCCCCACACCAGCCACCGCGGGATGCCCAAGTGCCGTCGCAGCAGCTCCAGGTCGCCGATCACATGCGCCGTCGTGTTGACGGCCATGTCCGTCCCGTACGCGGCGGCGTGCGGTGTGGAGCGTCCGCAGCCGCGCTGGTCGAGCAGCACGATCCGGTACTCGGCGGGGTCGAAGTAGCGCCGGAACCAAGGACCGCAGCCGGACCCCGGACCGCCGTGCAGCATGACGGCGGGCTTGCCGTCGGGGTTCCCGCAGACCTCCCAGTACACGCGGTTGCCGTCGCCGACGTCGAGCATGCCGTGGTCGTACGGTTCGATCTCCGGATACAGGCCCATCGGGCGAGGTTACCCGTCGTACGGTCGTGTCGTCAGCCCGGCCGCCCCGGCCGCCGTACGCAGCACGTCCCGCAGCATGGCGGGCGTCAGCCGTCCGGTGAACGTGTTGCGCTGGCTGACGTGGAAGCACCCGAAGAGCTCGACGGATCCCGCCGCCTGACCGTCCTGCGCCCCCAGGGAAACCCTCGCCCCGTGCGCGAACACCGGCCTGGGCCGGGGCACCGTCCACCCCGCCGCGGCGAAGGCGGGCAGCGCGGCCTGCCAGCCGAAGGCTCCCAGCACGACCACCGCCCGGAGCGTGGGCCGCAGCAGCTCCAACTCCCGTACGAGCCAGGGGCGGCAGGTGTCCCGTTCGCCGGGTGTCGGCTTGTTGGCGGGCGGCGCGCAGTGCACGGGCGAGGTGACGCGTACGCCGTACAGCTCCAGTCCGTCGTCCGCGCTCACCGAGGTCCCGCGCGAGGCGAGCCCCACGTCGTGCAGCGCCGCGTAGAGCACATCCCCGGAACGGTCCCCCGTGAACATCCGTCCGGTCCGGTTCCCGCCGTGGGCGGCGGGTGCGAGCCCGACGATGAGCAGCGAGGCGTCGGCCGGTCCGTAGCCGGGGACCGGGCGGCCCCAGTACGTCTGGTCGGCGAAGGCGGCACGCCTGGTACGGGCGACCTCCTCGCGCCACGCGACCAGCCGCGGACACGCCCGGCACCCGGCGATCCGAGCGTCCAGATCAGTCAGTGCGTCCAGATCACGCAGATCACCCAGTGCGCCCAGGCCGTCCTGACCGCCCAGGCCGGCGACGATGCCGGGATCGCTGCTGCCTGCCGGGCTGCTGTCCATGCCCCCACCGTACGACCGGGCGCCCGGCCCTCCCCCCGGCCCTGCCCCCGGCGGGTCAGTCGGTGGGCTGTTCGGCGGGGCGCAGCCCGGCGGTCCACTTCTCCTCGATCCGGCCGAACTTCCACACCGCCATGGCGACGATCCAGGTCACGAAGAACAGTCCGACGATGACGAAGCCGAGGACGTTCAGGTCCAGACCCGCGACCCAGTCCCAGAAGACTCCGTGCAGAGCGAGCTTCTCCGCGAGCAGCCCCAGCAGTTCCACGGTGCCGATGATCAGGGCGACGGCGACGGACAGACCCGTGATGGTGAGGTTGTAGAAGACCTTGCGGACCGGCTTGGAGAACGCCCAGCCGTAGGCGAAGTTCATGAAGGACCCGTCGATGGTGTCCAGCAGCGACATACCCGCGGCGAACAGCACCGGCAGGCACAGGATCGCGTACCAGGGCAGGCCGGAGGCGGCACCGGAACCGGCGAGGACCAGCAGGGCGATCTCCGTGGCGGTGTCGAAACCGAGGCCGAAGAGCATGCCGAGCGGGTACATCTGCCACGGCTTGCTGATCGACTTCATCAGCCGGCCCAGGAGGCGGTTCATCAGCCCGCGATTGTCGAGCTGCTCCTCCAGCGCCGCCTCGTCGAAGTGCCCGGTGCGCATCTGGCGGAACACCTTCCAGATCCCGACGAGGATGAGGAGGTTGATCCCGGCGATGAGATAGAGGAAGACACCGGAGACGGTCGTACCGATCATGCCGGTGACGCTGTGCAGCTGGGAGTTGTCGTCCCGGACGGGTCCGGCCAGCGCCTTGACGCCCAGGGACAGCAGGAGGGCCAGCGCGAAGACGATGCTGGAGTGCCCGAGCGAGAACCAGAAGCCGACGGAGAGCGGGCGCTTGCCCTCGCCCATCAGCTTGCGGGTGGTGTTGTCGATGGCGGCGATGTGGTCGGCGTCGAAGGCGTGCCGCATACCGAGGGTGTAGGCGGTGACGCCGATCCCGATGCCGAAGCTCTTGGTGCCGATGCTGTAGTGCTCCGGGGCCACGATCACCACCAGGATGAACCAGCCGATGACGTGCAGCGCGAGGACGAAGGCCGCCATGCCGCCGAGCCGGGCCCACTCCCTGCGGGTCATCGAGGTACGGATCCGCTGCAGGCGCGAACCCGCCGAGGCGGCGGGCTGCGGGGAGGCGGGAGCCGGGACGGTGACCATACGTGCTGTCCTTACTGCCTGGTGCGCTTCCTGCTGCGCTTCCTGCTGCGGGCTTCCTGCTGTCAGCGCAAGCGCCGAAGCCACTCTCTGGCACAGAGGTCGCAGCTGCAACAAATTCGCAGTAAAGCCATCGGGACATGCCGGGCCCGGACTCTTCTAGAGTCGAGGCATGGCTTCTGAGGGTGCGGACGTCGAGCGGAACGACGAGAAGATCGACGAGAAGGTCGACAAGGAGAAGGCGGTGGCCGCCGCTGAGGCCGCCCGTCCCGCGGGCGGCGAGAGCGTGCGGGTCGACAGCTGGATCTGGTCCGTACGTCTGGTCAAGACCCGCTCGGCGGGTGCGACCGCGTGCCGGGGCGGACATGTCCGGGTGAACGGGGAGCGCGTCAAACCCGCGTACGCCCTGCGGGTCGGCGACGAGGTGCGCCTGCGGCAGGGGATCCGGGAACGGGTCGTCGTCGTGCAGCGGGTGATCCGCAAGCGGGTCGGCGCGCCCGTCGCCGTCGAGTGCTACGTCGACAACAGCCCGCCGCCCCCGCCGCGCGAGGCGGTCGCCCCGGCCGGTGTCCGCGACCGCGGAGCGGGCCGCCCGACCAAGCGCGACCGCCGTGAGATGGAACGCCTCCGAGGCGTCGGAGGCCCCGACTCGCCCTGACCCGAGGGTGTCCCCGTACGACGTCGGGGGGGGCCCCGGGGGGTTTGGGGGGCCCCCCCCTGCGTAGGGCCGGGGGCGGCGGGCCCCGGGTCTAACCCGCGCCCGCCCCCCCCCCGCCCCGGGACGTTATAAAAAAAACCAAC
>NZ_JBHVST010000052.1:0-81229 GCF_042885015.1 Streptomyces sp. NPDC058086
GCTCCGGCACCAGCGGTGCCGGAGCTCCCGACAGCCGCGGCTGCGAGGCATTCTGGCGCGCGGTACGGCGCTGCTCGGCAGCCTTGATCGCTTTCCGGAAACGCTCCACTTCGCGCAGCTCGGCAGCGCGCCCGGCCCGACCGCCCGGACTCGCTGTCCTACGCCGGGCTTTCGCCTTCTTGTCCTTCGGGCCGCCGTGGTCTCCGCTTGTCAGCTGGACGCGCCTGGAAGAACCGTCCCGACGCTGCTGCCTATCGCCGCTGGTCACACACAGCACGGAAATCGACCACCGTCCCGCCTCGACATCCCCCTGACGACGTCGCCGAACACCTACTGCGTGGGCTGAACTTCGGTGGAGGCACAGGCATTGAGGTCCATGTGATCAACCAGTCAGAGATCGACCGGCCGTGCCAGGCGCTGCGACGGGCTCATGCCGGAGCGCGGAGCAAGAAAGCGGTGCGTCAGCGGAGCCTCTGGTGGCGCGACACACCGCGCGAAGAGGTCGGCAATCCGGGTCTTCCCGGCGCCCGGCGTTCAGTGATGCGCCGAGAGCCGCAACAGCACCGGGCATTCGACGAAGGAGCCGCCGATGCCACTCCCTTCAGTCCAAGGACGCCACTGGAGCCGGTGGGGCTGCGTGCTGCCCCGTTTCCTCGCCGTCGTCACCCTCGTCCTGGGCGCCGCACTGACCGGTCCCGCCCGCGCCGCTGTCACACTCGCACGCGTCGCCAACTTCGGCTCCAATCCCGGAGTGTTGAACATGTACGTGCGCCGGCCGGCGCCCCTTCCCGCGAGCCCGCACGTGGTCGTCGGGCTGCACGGGTGTACCCAGAGTGCCCAGGTCTACGCGGACAACTCCGGGCTGCCCCGACTCGCCGTACGGCGTCTCTGCCGAAGACCACCTCGGGCGACGAGTCTCGCCACGGACCTGCGGGTCGTTGTCACCTTGCTGTCGGCCGCTACTACGAGCGGTTCGCCGACCATGCCGTGTCGGTCGCCCGGCGAGTGGTCTACCTGGTCACCGGCGAGCTGACCACAGACGCGTCACTTATTCCGTGAACCCGGCCTACGGCGGCTCGGCCCCCTCCGCTCGGTGAACTGGCGCGACCTGGGGCATCCTGCCGACGGACTGGTCACCGGCCGTCAAAGGGGCTGGGTGAGGCGCCACAGGCGGCGGGGCAGGTCCCCTTCGTCGAAGGCGTGGACCTCGTCGAGTGTCCAGCCGTCGGCAAGCATGCCGACCAGGTCGCGGGGGGAGGGGGAGGGGGGAAGAAGCGCACCGCGAAGCCGCCATGCTCAAAGACGTCGTCGCCGTGGGCGGCGCCGGTGTCGTAGTGGGCGTCACCGGTGTGGCGGGCGGTGTCGAGGAAGGTCCCGCCAGGGGCGTACGGCAGGCCACTGTGACCGTCCGTGGAGGCTGGCCGGAGGGCGCGCCGGAGCGGAGAATGGTGCTGTTGCCCAGCTCGTCGGTTGGGTGGTGGTCGGATGGACAGGCTCGGCCGGGTCGCTCCGCGCGCTGGAAGCCGACCGACGCACCGTGTCTGGATTTGCTGCGGCGGGGCGACGTCGTAGCCTTCGCCCGCCAGTGCGTCCGCTGGGCCGAACCGCGCGAGTTCTGCGTGTGCGCGAGGCTGGCCGACGTCTGAGAGACGGGAATCAACTCGCGGAGGGCCCCGGACAGGACGTCTCGTGAGGGTCCATCTCTCGGCTCGGGCTTTCGGCCGTGAGGACTCGTGTGCGAGTGTCAGCAGGTCCTGGGCCTGGCCTCCGACGGTGTGCCGGTGCGGGAAGGCGGTGGCGCTCCATGTCGTACGTCGCAGTGAGCGCGCTGAGCCATCCCGGGCTGCTCCGCGGGCGGAACGAGGACAGCCTCGTCGTCGGACCGTGGACACTGTGCGCCACCGTGACCGAGAACCCGCAGACCCTGGTCTTCCCGCTGGGGACGCCCCTCGTAGTCGCCGTCGCCGACGGGCTCGGCGGACATCCCGGCGGCGACGTGGCCAGCGCCCTGGCTGCCCACCGGCTCGCGTCGATCGGTCCCACTCTGAGCAGCGAGGACGCCGTCCGCGACGCCTTGAACGCTTGCAACCGCGCCCTGTACCGGGCCGCCGGCGGCACCGGAAGTGAGCTGGCCACCATGGGGACGACCGTCGCCGGCGTCGTCGTACAGCCCGGCTCGCTGCTGACGTTCAACGTGGGGGACAGCCGGGTGTTCGCGGCCTCCCGCGACGGGCTGCGCCAGGTGAGCGTCGACGACAGCCCTCCGCTCGAACCCGGGGAGCGCACCACGTCCGTCGTCACCCAGTGCCTGGGTGGTACGCCCGGCTACCGCCCCATCAGTCCTCACGTGACGGCCGCATCGCTGTCGCCCGGCGACCGCTACCTCATCTGCACAGACGGCCTGACCGACCCGGTGACGACGGACGTGCTCGACGCGGTGATGCGGGAGCACGACGACAACCGGGCGGCCTTCGAACTGTGGAAGGCCGCCATCGCGGCGGGCGGGCCCGACAACATCACGCTGGCGGTCGTACGCATCGGAGACGAGTAGGGGAGGCCCCTGTCGCCCTTTCGACAAGGGGTCAGACAGGGAAGACGCCTAACGCGCCGGGACGGCGATACGCGGTGGGGCGGAAATCCGGTTTACGGTGACTATGGCGTGTTGTCCCAGTCGTACGGTCCGCCACCACGCCACTCGATCAGCTCCGGGTCGTCGATGACCCGGTCCTCGGCGGGCAGGCCCGCACGGTGCAGGAAGTCCAGCACGTCGAACAGGCTGTACGCGGTGCCCGTGGGCTTGCCGTGGATCATCACGCGCCGACCCCCGTCCGACTCCGGCGAAAGCACGACCACTGGGGGGCGTACGTCCATGTCACCAGCATGCGCCGGGACCGGCCGGCCCGCAGCTTCCGGTCGTCGTCGGACAGCGTGGTCGCAGCGATGCGTGTTGCGGACCGCGTTCACCGGAACACTCGACGCCACCACCTGGCACCCCCACCGGGCGCACACTGGACACAGAGAGCCCCTGCGTCATGAGTCGAACATGGAGGTGGGCCATGAGCACCCTCGAAGAACACGTCGACGTTGGAGTGCCGATCGACAAGGCTTGGGACGACCTCCACCGCGTGGAGAACTATCCGCGGTTCGTGGAAGGAGTGCGTGAGGTCCGTACGGAGGCGGGTGGTCGAGCGCGTCTGGACGTCGAGGCCGGCGGCCGGGCCCAGGTGTTCGAGGCCGAGATCTCCGATCGCAGGGGGGAACGCGTGATGGAGTGGCACACCACCAGCGCCCCCGAACTGGTGGGTTCCTTCTCGCTGCAGCCGATCAACGAGAACCGCACCCGGGTCCAGGCACGGCTTGAGTACGACCCTGACGCGATCAGGGAGACCTTCGGCGGGCTGAAGGGATTCGCCCAGGTGAACGCGATCGAACGGCTCGTTCGCAGCGATCTGGAGCATTTCAAGGAGTGCGTGGAACAAGGGGGTTGAGCGGTAGAGAAGGCGGGCGCTGGGGGCTGTCGAGGACGGCAGCCCCCGCTCGGAGTCGCCGCCGGCGGGCCGGGGCGCCGTAGCCGCTGCGCGCCGTTCCCTCGGAGCCCGCGGTGGGGCGGGGGATCTGACGGATATGGAATGAACCCGTTTGGAGTCGCATGCTCCGAACGCCGGTCAGGTCTCGATCACGGCATCGCAGTCGGAGCAGACCACGGATGTGTACTGCACGGGGTACCAGGGAGCGCCAGGGTGTTCGGAGGGCCTCCAGCAGGCCGTCTGCATGGCGAAGGTGTCCTTGCCGCAGAGGGTCCGCGGTCCCGTCGCGGAGGGCTCCCCCGGGGCGGAGGGCGCGGCGTGCAGCTTGCGGACGGGCCGTTCCTCACCAGCCGGTATCCCCAGGGAGGAGCGCTTGGCCCTTGGGTTGTCGAGCTCGTACACGACGACGATTTCGCCCATGCCTCCACAGTAGGCGGCCGGGCGGCCGACCTGCTCGCGGCCTCGAGTCGGGTGGCTATCCAGTCCCATCCACCGGTTCGAGCCTGGCCGCCTTGAACTCCACCATGATCTCGTCAGCCAGCCGCAACGCACCCAAGAACGCGGTGTAGGGCTTGATTCCCCAGGCGGATTGAGTGACGGTCGCCCAGCAGCGCAACAGCCTGTGCCATTCCCCTTCGCATCAGCTTCGGCGGCGTGATCGCCTTCATGTACGCCGACCTGTTGATCCTCCCGATCTCATTAGCCACCGGAAGTACTACGGCGCGCGCATGGCCGACTTTCTCCTGGTCACCTTCTTCGCCGCGATGGTTGTCGCCGGTTACGTCGTCGAGTTCGCCTTCGGCGGCCTGGGACTGATCCCCGACCAGGCCGACGCCAAGATCCCCGGGGAAGGGATCACCTGGAACTACACGACCTGGCTCGACACGTTCCTGCTGCCGGACCTGTGGGCGCAGGTGGCGCGCCTCGCGCCGCTGACCGGGCCGCCCCCGTCCCGGAGAGCGAGCAGCCCTTGTACCGATTCGAGCGCGACAAAGTTCGCTGCGGCCGGGCTCACGCCGACCGCCTCCGACGTCGTACGGCCGCCTCGGGTGGCCAAGCGCCCTCCAGATGGAGGCCAGGGCGATCGCGCTCACACCGGGCGGGGAGGGGCGGTTCTTCAGCGTCGAGACGGGTGATTTGTGTACACGCCGACGCGCTCATCGTCGTTCCCGGCGCGCATCACGTGGATCCGGCCGTATGGAGCCCGCTGATCTACAACTTCCGCCATGGCGGCAGCGCCCTGCCGTACGTGCAAAGCCCTGAGGTGTTCCAGCAGGAGCGGCTCCAGCGCGGCGAAGTCACTTTCCTCGACCTTCGGCCGCTTCGCGAGGGCCCGACATGCGCAGTGCCTCTCGGTCTCCCTCACACCAGGACCGGCGCCACCGTTCCCCCGACCGCTCACTGACCCGGAGCCGTTTGGCTATCACTGCGTTCCTCTCACCCCACGTAAAGCCATCGGCGGCGAGCAAGCGCACCCGCTCGCGCACGGCCTGACCCTGCGGAGTGAGGCCACCACCCTGCGCCGCTTCCCGAGCACACCGAGCTGGGTACAGACCTCACGGGCCCGTCACCACACCGCCGATCCACCGGCGCGGACCACCCCTGTGAGTGAACGCCTCTGCTGAGCTGGGGCGATAGGGTCATAACGGAAGGTCTGGGCAGTCTCGAGGGCCGGGTCTGGCGCAGTTGTCCTTGTCATCCAAGGGGCGCGGCTGCGCCCGGCACACGTCAGGGGGCCTCTTTGCCGTCAGAGACACAACGATGCGCTCTGACGCTCCCGGGCTCCGATCGCCGAGCGACACCCGGTGCGGCCACCAGCACCGACACGGCCAGGCTGACCTTCCTGAGCGACGCCGTGCGCGGTATCGGCACAACCCTGGATCTCAAGCGCCAGGCCGGCCAACTTGCCGGCCTGGCGGTGCCGGGGTTCGCCGACTTCGCTTCGGTTCATCTGTGCGATCAGGTCGTTGCGTCGGAAGATGACCTCGCGCCCCAGGGCCTGGAGGGTGCGGTGGTGATGCACCGCGTGGCGGCAGTCCACCATGAGGACCTGGACTGCCGGGAGGAACTCCGCCCGGGGAAGACCTTCGTCTACACGACCGGCACGGCCATGGCACGATTCCTTGCGGAGATCGAACCAGTCCTCATTCCCCATGTAGGAGATGAGGTCCTGCAGCAACTTCCGGCGGAGCTCGACAGCCCGGCCGCCCGGTTGGTGCTGAAGGGCTCCTCCGTCCTGCTGGTGCATCTGGTGGCGCACGGCGGGGCCCTCGGCTTCCTGGTGTTCGGGCGCAAACCCGACCGTCCCGCTTTCGTCGCCGCGGACCTGACAGCCTGTGAGGAGGTGGCCGAGCGGGCGGCCGTGGCCCTGCACAACGCCCGGATCCACAGCGACGAAGCGACGGCATCCGCGGTGCTGCAGCGCAGCCTGCTTCCCACGCCTCCTCCTCGCCTGCCAGGGGTGGAGATCGCCTACCGGTATCACCCCAGCAGTCGCACCACGCAGGTCGGAGGCGACTGGTTTGACGTGATCCCCCTGCCGGGCCACCGAGTCGGACTCGCCATCGGCGACGTGGCAGGTCACGGCCTGCACGCGGCGGTCGTCATGGGGCAACTGCGCACGGCGGTCAGAACTCTCGCCACTTTGGACCTGCCCCCCGGGCGGCTACTGGCCCAGCTCGACGCCTTCGCACAGCACCTGGGCCACACCCAGCTGGCCACCTGCCTGTACTGCGTCTACGACCCGACGACCGGCCGCTCCACCCTCGCCAGCGCCGGCCACCTTCCGCCAGTCCTCGTGGGGCCCGACGGCAGCAATGAACTGCTGAAGGTCCCCGTCGGCGCACCCATCGGAGTGGGCAGCGTCACCTTTGACACGCTGGAACTGCTCACGGACCCCGGCAGCCTCCTCCTGCTGTGCACCGACGGCCTGGTGGAGACCCGCGGGCAGGACATCGAGGAGGCACTCCACGCGCTCGGCCGCAGACTCACCGCCCAGCACTCGTCGCTGGAGGACACCTGTGAGGCACTGATGCGGCGCCAGCATCCCGAGGGCCACCACGACGACATCACGGTCCTCATGGCCCGCCTGAACGGGATTCCATGCGATTCTCTGCGGAAGTAGCTCTGGATGCCGGGGCGGGCCGCTCAATTTCGAGCCGTCCCAAGGCGCGTTTGTTCATCGTGGCTAACCTCGGGCTTTCACGCGTGCACCCGTCCGCCCCTTGATCAAATAAGCGGAGAGTGGTGCTGACCTGCGACGATGGGACTTTTCGGGGGCCCTGCCAGATGCACGGAAAGAAGCACCCTCC
Organism: Streptomyces sp. NPDC058086; assembly: GCF_042885015.1. Taxonomy (NCBI): domain Bacteria; kingdom Bacillati; phylum Actinomycetota; class Actinomycetes; order Kitasatosporales; family Streptomycetaceae; genus Streptomyces; species Streptomyces sp. NPDC058086. The sequence continues at coordinate 6,839 of NZ_JBHVST010000052.1, forward strand.
AGGTGAAGAGGCGTCCCGGGTCCTCTCCGTAGATCTTGTCGAGGGCGGCGGTTGCGCTTGCCCGGTGGGGGATTCGAGATGAGGTCGGGGTCTTCGGGGTCGCGCCATGCGGGGTCGAAGTCGACCCAGTCGGTGGCGTGCTGGCAGCGGTAGCCCTGGGCGGGCGGCTGCCAGGTGCTGGGGTCCTGGTCGGCCTTGCTGTGGTTGGAAGCGCGTGAGTTCGCAGGTTCACACCCTGACACACCGTCAGGAAACCACACACCCAACAACGTGACAGTCCCTCTGTGAGCGGTGCGCACCGCTGATGGCCCACACACGGAGCGTCAGCCGCCCGGCCCGCCCGCTTCGCCGTTCCGGGCAGGAGGAACCACACGGCACCCGCGTGCCTGCCGCCCGAGCGGGACGGCCGCAATGGGTCCCCCGGACGGAGGCCCCCTCGTCGTTACGGACGTCATTGAGCCGGTCGAGGGAGTCGAGGCGGTGGGCACGGCAAGGGTGTCATGAGCTGTCATCTGCTTTTGGGCTGATCGGAGCGTGGTTCACAGCGGGGACGGTCCTGCCGCCCGGGTCCCTCCTCGTATCGATGGCCTCCGCAAGGGAGAGTTACGGATATGTCCGTGTTTTGTAACGCGAATCATTTCGTCGACCTTGTGGCAGCGAGGGGGGACACGGTGTCGGGTCTCGGCACCGAACCGAGAATTCGGATGGCACGCCGGCCCCCACCAGGGTGGGTGTGCTCGAACGTGAGGGGACAGCTTCATGTCTGTTTCTCGTACCACGGTCCGCCTGATCGCCATCTGTATGGCGTCGGGCGCCCTCGTCGGGGCGACCGCCATGCCAGCCCTCGCCGACCAAGGCGGCCATGACCGCGACAGTGGGAGGAGTTACTCGCACCGCCACACTTCGGACGCCGTGAGGGGCGACCGCGGCCACGACCGTGACCGGGATCGCGGCTGGAACGGCGACCGCGGCCACGACCGTGACCGGGACCGTGGCTGGTACGGCGACCGCGGCCACGACCGTGACCGGGACCGTGGCTGGTACGGCGACCGCGACCGTGACCGCGATCGCTTCGGCGACCGGGACCGTGACCGGCGGCACGGCTGGTACGGCGACCAGCACCAGCATCACGACCGCTAGGGCGGCCGCCGCTAGCCCGCCATGGCGGGCGTGCTGGTGATGCGACGATTCGAGTGCACCCGGTGCCACCCGTCGTCAGGCCGGCCGCGGCCGTTACACCCCGCCGGGGGCCGAAGACCGTTCTTGCAGTCTTCGGCCCCCGGGTCACTCCCGGGCCACCAGCCGGGCGAGGGCATCCGAGCTGCGCAGACCGGTGCCCTCCATCGGCACGCACCCGGAAGAACCTCGCCGACAACCGCCGCAACCTCGCCGCCGCAGGGCTCACCGAGACCGGATGGCGCCTGGCGATGGGAGGCGGCTCGCTGGTTCCTGAGTGCGGACGGTGGGTGGTCGGACAAGCGGTTCGGGAACGAGCTCAACGGGAGCCGTTGGTCGTCGAGTCCGTCGCCCAGTTCCACCAGCGCGCTCCTTGGCGCGGATCAGAAGGCTGTGTGGGCGAACCAGCAGTCGAGTGCCGTGACCTCTCCTGAGATGTCGAAGGCGGTCTCCTGGTACGACCGCCGCCCGTAGAGCAGTAGGAGGAGGTCGGCCGACTGCCCCCGTACCGCCGTCTGCGCCTTGGATGGCGCGGCGCCGGCTCCGGCCCGCGTCAGCAGTCGGAAACCGTCCGGATCCAGCCGCACCCGCCACTCCTCGCCGGTTTCGCCGACGGAGTCCGCGCACTGGAAGGCGATGGTCTCGCCGTTGCCGCGCAGCTTCGCCACGGCTGGGGCGAAGAGGCCCGCGTAGGGCAGGTTGACGAGAAACTCGTCAACCCCGTCCGCCGCCAGCGCGGGGTCGATGTCCGACTTCCGGCCGACGGCACGCTCCGCGTCCACCCGGTGCACCAGCGTTTCGAACAGCATCCGGCGGGCCCAGAACCGCGCGTGTTGGTCCTCACCCCACGCCCACATCACCGCCTGGGGATCCGTGGCCCGCAGCACGGCGGCCACTTGGGGTACGCCCGCTGCCACCCAGTCGGCATACTCCTGCGCACGTTCCGGCAGCCCCAGCTCCACGTCGCGACTGTGTGGAGGCTCCTGCACCAGCCGGGTCAGCAGCGTGGAGAACCAGCGCTGCAGCGCTCCCACGTGCCGGGTGAGCTCGGCCAGCGTCCAGTTGGGGCAGGAGGGCACGGCGGTCGCGGGGTCTGCTCCTTTGACCACCTCGGCAAACTGCAGGGTCTCCCGCTCTATCGCCTGCCGGTAGGTGTCGTAGGGCAGAGGGTGCCCCGTCTGGCTCGTCGTCTCCATCTACTGCCGTCTTTCTGTCCCCAGCATGGATCTTGTCGTGATCAGTGTGGAGGCTGGAGTCCACTCGAAGGCAAATCCGAGGGGGCGCGTCCCACAGAGGACACTGACACGAAATATTGAGTCAGTGTGCTGGTCGGGTAGCTGGGATGGGCGCTGTCGCGTTGGCCATCCGGGTGGGAGGATCGTCTGGTTGATCATGGTGGAGGGGATCGTCCGTGGAGAGCGTGTCGCCTTCGTGTAGGGGGCACCGTTATGCGCCTCCCGGCTTCCTGGTCCGGATGCTTCGCCTGGGGATCCGCGGCGTTGGCCAGGTGTTGTTCAGGTCGGTGACCGCTGTTGCCAGACGGAGGTGAGCGCTGCGACGGGGTCGGTGTCGGCTGGTGCCGCGGGCCACCATTCGCCGTCGTCGTCCTGGAGGTAGGGGTACCAGCGGGCGTCGGGGCCCAGACGCAGCTGGATGCCCTGGCCGGGGAAGGTGAGGCGGTTGCGCCAGGCCCTGAGGGGGACAGGGGTGGTCGCCATCTCGGCGAGGGTCATGGTGAGGGCGGTGCGGGCGGCTGCCATCACCGCTGGGTCGGGGGTGTGGGGCTGTTCGGCGACGGTGAGGCCGGTGGGACCGCCGTGGCGCCAGGCGCGGACGAGGCGGGCGAACGCGGTCGGTTTGGCGCCGGCGTTCTGGATCAGGTTATGGAACCACTCGGGTCCGGGGCTGCTCGCGGCGATCCGTACGGCGTCCTGGTGCTGGGTCAGGTGCAGGCAAGTGGTGTCGCCGGACAACAGCTGCGTTGTGCGTGCCGCTGCGTCGGCCATGAGCCGTTCCAGGTCCGTGAGGGACAGGCCGCTGTCGGACGGTGGGGGGACCGGCAGTGCGGCGGCGTGGGGGGATGGTGCGGGGAGGCCGGGCAACTTGGGGGTGTGTTCGGCCCAGGCGGCGTAGGCGCTGGCGGCGGGGATGCCAGCCGGAGCTGTCGGGGTGTCCGTCGCCGGGCTCGCGGTGCGGCGTGCGCGCAGATGGGCGAGGACCTCCTCGCGGCTGCGACCGCGCAGCGCGAAGAGCACGAACGGGTCGGTGTCGATGGTCGCGGCGATGGCGTAGCACAGCGCGGCGGCGTGCTTGCAGGGGTATCCCCAGTCGGGGCAGGAACAGTCCGGGTCGAGTTCGGTGGGCTGCGGCAGCAGGGGGACGCCTGCCTGGTGGGCAGCGTCGACGAGTTGGGCGGGCATCTCGCCGTCGAGGAGCGCGGCGAGATGCCCGGCACGGGCCGCGACGGCATCCAGCAGTGTGTCCCACTGGGCGTCGGTGAGGACGGGCAGGTGGACCGAGGATCGGTAGGGGCGCGGCTGGCTGCCCTGGACAGAAGCCTTGATATGGCCGGGGGCGACGGTGGTCGGGCCGACCATGCCCTTGCGGGCGTAGGTGCGTCCGCGGGACAGACGCCCGGCGTCGAGGGTGGAGTCCTCCAGGGCGGTTACCCACGCCTGGCCCCACCAGGTTGCGGCGAGGGCATGCCTGCCACGGGCGGGCGCACGGCGCTGGCCGGGCAGCGAGGGGCTCATGACTGCCTCCCCAGGGCGACGAGTTCGGCGAGGTCGGCATCGGACAGTTCGGTCAGGGCGGCCTCGCCGGAGCCGACGACGGCGTCGGCGAGCGCGCGCTTGGATTCCAGCAGCTTGGCCACCTTGTCCTCCACGGTGCCCTCTGCGAGGAGCTTGTGGACCTGGACGGGTTTGTCCTGGCCGATGCGGTAGGCGCGGTCGGTGGCCTGGTCTTCGACGGCAGGGTTCCACCAGCGGTCGTAGTGCACGACGTGGGTGGCGCGGGTGAGGTTGAGGCCGGTGCCTGCCGCTTTCAGTGACAGCAGGAATACCGGTACTTCACCGTGCTGGAAGCGGTCCACCATGTCCTCGCGGTGCGCGACGGGGGTGCCGCCGTGCAGGAGGAGGGTGGGGATGCCGCGTTCGGCGAGGTGTTTCTCCAGGAGGGCCGCCATCTTCGTGTACTGGGTGAAGACCAGGACCGACTCGCCCTCGGCGGTGATCGTGTCGATCAGCTCGTCGAGCAGGTCCAGTTTGCCGCTGCGGCCACGCAGCGGCGTGGACTGGCGCAGGTACTGGGCCGGGTGGTTGCAGATCTGCTTGAGAGCGGTGAGCAGCTTCAGCACCAGGCCGCGCCGGGCGATGCCCTCGGACTCCTCGATCTTCGCCATGGTCTCGCGGACCACCGCCTTGTACAGGCTGGTCTGCTCGGCCGTCAGCGACACGACACGGTCGGTCTCGGTCTTGGCCGGCAGTTCGGGCGCGATCCCCGGGTCGGACTTCCTGCGGCGCAGCAGGAAGGGACGGACGAGACGGGACAGGCGCTCGGCGGCCTCGGGGTCCTCGCCCGTCTCGACCGGGCGGGCGTGCCGGTCGCGGAAGGTGGAGAGCGGGCCGAGGAGTCCGGGGGTGGTCCAGTCGAGCAGCGCCCACAGTTCGGAGAGGTTGTTCTCCACCGGGGTGCCGGTGAGGGCGACACGGGCGAGGGCGGGCAGGGCGCGCAGCTCGCGGGCGGTGACGGCGTAGGGGTTCTTGACGTGCTGGGCCTCGTCGGCGGCGAGAAGCGACCAAGCCGTCTCGGCGAGGGCTTCGCGGTCGCGGCGCAGCACCCCGTAGGTGACCAGGACGATTTCATCGCCGGCCAGGTCGTCGAGGTGGCGGCTGCCGCCGTGGTAGCGGCGCACGGGCGTGGACGGCGCGAACCTGGCCGCCTCGCGCTGCCAGTTGCCGAGCAGGGAGGCGGGGCACACGACAAGGGTGGGGCCCGCGGTGGCGGGGTCGGTCTGGCGGTGCAGATGCAGGGCGAGGAGGGTGATGGTCTTGCCCAGGCCCATGTCGTCGGCGAGGCAGCCGCCGAGGCCGAGTTCGCACATCTCGGCCAGCCAGCCAAGGCCCCGCTTCTGGTAGTCGCGCAACGTGGCCTTGAGCGCGGCCGGCTGCTCGGCGGAGGTACGGGATTCGGGATCGCGGATACGAGCGACGAGGTCGCCGAACTGGCCGACCGCCGCGCAGGGGACCGGCTCGCCCTCCCTTCCCACCTCGCCGGTCAGCGCGGCGCTCAGCGCCTCCATGGGGGTGAGCGGTTACATCCGGCGGCGCCTGGCGCGGGCCACCAGCTTCGGATCGGCGACCACCCACTGGTCACGCAGCCGGACGAGGGGGCGGCGGGCCTCGGCGAGGGCGTCCATCTCGGCGTCGGTGAGCGGCTCGCCGCCGAGCGAGATCTGCCAACGGAAGTCGAGGAGGGCGTCGGCGTCGAGAAGACCGCCGGCGCTGGAGCCGGGGGCGGTGCGCTGCCCGATCTCCCCGGTCGCGGTGAGTGCCTTGACCAGCTCGCGCGGCCAGTGCACGTCGATACCGGTCGCGCGCAGCGCGTCGGTCGCGTCGCCCAGCAGGTCGAAGGCCTCGTCGTCGGTCAGCCGGAGTTCGTCGGGGGCGGCGTCTTTCAGCAGCCGCTGCAGCGGGGGCCAGACACGGGCACCGCGGCGCAGCGCGAGCAGCGTCTCGGTCTCGGCACGCGGACCGAGCAGCCGCTCGACCTCGGCCGGCGCGCTCCACAGCCGTGCTGCTTGGACGAGGAGCGCCGGATCCGCCGCGGTGTGCAACTGCAGGACGGCCCTGAACTGCCGGCGCCGCCCCTCGGGCAGGTCGACGCGTAGCGAGACACCGACCTCGGCGGTGAGCGCAGCGGTGGTCTCTTCGGACCACTCGCGCAGGGCGGGCACGGCACGCACCTCACGCCAGGCGTACGGCAGTGCTCCCACGGCGAGTGGCGCGGCCGGGGTACGGACCAGGTCGTCGGCGACCGCGTCGCAGAACTGGCGTACCAGGGCCGCCGGTTCGGCGATCCGCAGCGGTGGCGGACCCGGTTCCGGCAGGCAGTGGGCGTGCGGCGGGAACGCGGCGGCCAGGGAGTCCAGCGTCTGCCGCTGGGCGACGGTGAAGGGGCCCGCCTGCCAGGTGTCGTAACCGGCAGGGGTGAGGGCCGGGTGAAGGCGGCCGTCGGCGAGCAGCCGCAGCGCGAACCGGGCGGCGGCCTGCCAGGCAGTGGCGGACGGATGTGACGGCCGCGCCCCCTCCAGGGCAGACACGGCGACAGTGACGGGCAGCGCGTAGCCCTCCACCCTGCGCCGTCTGACCGAGCGGCCGTGCGGCAGCACCAGTTCCACCGAGTCGGTTTCCACACTCGGACGCATGCCATCGTCCTCGGCGACCGCCCCGGCAGGCTGCCAGAGCAGCACACGCCCGAGACGGGCCGGCTCTCCGGGCAGGAACACCGCCGCCCAGCCCCCGTCGAGCAGCCCACGTGCCCAAGTGGCAGCCCCGGGGGCTGCCAGCGGCGGTGCGCTCAACGTGCCCGTGCCCGGTTCTCGTACGACGATCCGTGCCACGCTCTTCCGCTCCATCGCCATCCGGGGCGGTCCTCACCGCACACGCCCACCACCGGACTTCACCACGCACTGTCACCCACCGGCAAGTTCGGGCCATACCGTCACGGGTGGGGAGGAGGTTTTAACGGCCGCGGGCCCGTCGACGTCGGGCGGATGGGGACACGTTCGCCAAGTGGGCCGCCGCCGTCTCCGACACCCTGGCGCTCGGCCTGACCAACGAGGGCATCGGTATGGGCCTGCCGATCGTTGTCCTTCCCCACTTCAAGGACGCCCGCGCCGCATTCGGCCGTCGCCGGGCACTTCGACGTCCTGCATGAGGGGGCGTCACCGTGCTGCTCGGAGAGGGCGGCTTCACGCCGCACAAGCCGCGTAACGGCGACCTCGACGCGTACCCGTGGCAGGCTGCTCTCGATGGTCTCCCAGCCTGATCACCCGGGAAGGGTCCAAGGAGCTTTCCGAGGGCCCTTCCCGCGTGATCAGGTTTAGGCTGCGGCCCCGCTCTGAGCACGCTCAGCGGGACGGCTCGAACGGGCCGACAGCCAGAGTGCCGTCGCCCTCCAGGCGGACGTGGTGGGCGAGCTGGGCGAGGCGAGGACCTGCTCGGGGCTGAGGCCGGCCCCGGCTGCGACGGCGCGCAGGCGGCGGCTTGCGTCTGCGGGCAGCCACACCTTCGCCCGCAGTTCGTCCTTCGCCTCCTGCTGCGCCCGCACCCATGAGGCATGGCGGTCCAGAGCGCTCTGCCGCCGCGTCTCCCGCTCCTGTGCCCAGTTCCTCGACGGGACGGTCCTGCTCAGGGTCGAACGCCGTCCAGCCGCAGGCGTCCATCAGGGCCGCGATCCGCCCGCTATTGGGTGTGCTTGGCCGCCCACAAGTCCGCCAGTTCCTCCAGTTCCTCCGGGGCGGTCGCGTACGGCTCGCGGCCAAGGCTTCTGCCAGCTGTATGCGAACGAGGTCTGCGTCCAGGCGTCGGTCGGGTCGACGGCCGCCGCTGCTGCTGTCGCCGCTACGGCGAGCGGGGCGGGCGGCAGGGTGAGCGCGGCGCCGCCCGCCAGCAGGTCGGCCCCGGCTCGTAAGAGAGATCTCCTGTTCATCGCGTGTCCTTTCCGGTGGGGGAGTGGAGGTCGATCGCGTCGGCCATCGCCTGGAGGCCGCCGTCGTCGAAGTGCAGGTGGTCGCCGGAGTCGCAGGCCGGCCGGATCCGGTCGGGAGCGACGGGGTCGCGGACGGCGGCGTCGAAGTCCGCCACCGCGTCGAAGATGCCGCCGTACCGGGTCACGTCGTTGGCGGACTGCCGTACGGCGACGCGGGCCGCGGTCCAGCCGCCGTTTCCGCCGTACGGGGTGATCGTGCCGCCGACGACGCGGATGCCGCCGGCGTGGGCGCGCGAAACGATCTCACGGTACGCAGCCGCGCAGGCGGCGGGATCGGTCTGGTTGGGGCTGCCCTTGACGGCATTGGCCGTACGGCGTTCAGCACCACCTCGCCAGGTCGGCAGGCAATCCGCAGCCTCGCGCTGAAGCGCGTTGCGGCGAGTCCGCACGGATACTGGAAGAGAGGGCTGTGCGGGGCAGATGGGACGTGTGGTGATGCGGGCACCCGTAGATGATGTGGCCGGCGGTGCTGCCTGGGATGCGGGTGGCTGGCTGGGGGAGCTACGGGTCGCGGTCGTGGCCACGAACGTCGATGGGACGATCGTGCGCTGGGACCACGGGGCGCAGGCTCTGCTCGGGTATCCGTCGCGGGAGGTCGTGGGTCGGCCCATCGCCGATCTGCTGCACCCGGGCGCCGACCGCAGCCTCGGCCGGTCCTTGTGGGACAGCGCGACCGCCGACCGCGGGGTCATGGCCACGGTGACCGCCTGGCACCGCGACGGACATCCACTTGAGCTGGAGATCTGGGCGGCGCCCGTCCCGGCCCGCCACCGCGGCGGCACCACTGTGCTGGTCTTCGCTGCCGACGCTCACACCGCCCGTGGCATCCGCGGTTCCTCCGCGGTATGGGACGGGTTGTTCGTCCGCTCTCCCGTCGGCATTGCCGTCTTCGACACCCAACTGCGGTTCCTGCGCGTGAACCAGGCTCTCCAGGCCATGAACGGCCTGGAGGAGAATGCCCACATCGGACGCAGCGTAGTGGAGCTGCTGCACACGGTGAACGCGGCCGAGATGGAATCCGCGATGCGGCAGGTCATGGCCACCGGGAAGCCCGTCCTTGATTTTCGCCGCACGGGCCGCACCCACGCCGATCCCCGCCATGAGCGCGTCTGGTCGTGCTCCTACGTCAGGCTGGAGGACCCCGACGGCCGACCGATCGGGCTGACCGCCTCCCTGATCGACATCACCGCCCAACAACAGGACCAGCTCGAAGCAGAAGCAGGCAGGCGCCGCCTGGCCCTGGTGAATGAGGCGAGCGTCAAGATCGGGACCAGTCTGGACCTGGAACGCACGGCCCAGGAGCTCGCGGAAGTCGCCGCGCGCGACCTGGCGGACGCTGTCACCGTCGACGTCCTGGAAGCCCTCACCACCGGTGGAGACCTCGGCCCGGGCCTGGTCGGCGGCACCGCTCTGCGCCGCCTCGGGAAAGCTCCCCCGGCCGGCTCACGTATCGCGGACATCCTCGCCCCGCTCGGACGAACCCTGACCTTCCCTGCCGGAGCGCCCTACACACAGGTCCTCGCCGACCGCGAGACCTTCATGATTGCCCACCTGGACAAGAATGCCATCGCCCCAGCGGCCCGCCATACACCGGCGCCCGCACAACTTCTCGAGCACGGCGTGCACTCGTTCATGATGGTGCCGCTGATCGCCCGCGGCGTCGTGCTCGGCCTCGGCACCTTGTACCGGAGCCGGCCCGCCGGCCCGTTCACGGACGACGACGTGAGCCTCGCCGGCGAACTCGCGGCCCGCGCCGCCATCTGCGTGGACAACGCACGTCTCTACCGCCGTGAACACGACACCGCCCTCGTGCTCCAAAGAAGCCTGCTTCCCCAGCACATTCCCCAGCTCCCGGGGATGGAGATCGCCCACCGCTACCTGCCCGCCAGCGATGTCAACGAAGTCGGCGGCGACTGGTACGACGTAATCCGACTCGACGGCGGAAGGGCCGCGCTCACCATCGGCGACGTCATGGGACACGGCACCGCGGCCGCAGCCGTCATGGGACGGCTCTCCGTCAGCGTCCGCGCACTGGCGCGGCTCGACCTCGCACCCGAGAACCTGCTGCACCAGCTGGAAGCCGCACTGGAAGACCTCACCGAGCCGATGCTGGCCACCTTCCTCTACACCGTCATCGACCCCGCGAACGGCCGGTGCCAAATCACCCGCGCCGGGCACCCCCCGCCCGCCGCCGTCTCACCCGACGGCACCGCCCGCCTCCTCGACGTGCCACCCGGTGTCCCACTCGGTGTCGGCGGCACCCCCTTCACCACCACCGATGTCACCCTCCAGCCCGGCAGCACCCTCGTCCTGTACACCGACGGGCTCGTCGAGGCCCGCGGCAGCGACATCGACGAACGCCTCGCCGAACTCACCCACCTCCTCGAACAACCCGCCCCGACCCTGGACGAGCTGTGCGACCGCCTGCTCATCCACCTGACGCCCGCCTCCATCGACGACGACATCGCACTCCTCGCCGCCCGCCTCGGCCCCAGCACCGGTTGAACCCCGGCCGCGCACACAGGCCACCACTCCTTGTGCAGAATCTCGTGGCACAGGACAGATCGATCCCAGGTGAGGCAGAATCACCCGCTCGATCGACCTGCCCAACGGCTGGAACGACAAGTCCGCTGCCGGGACGACAGACGGTACTCGGAGTGACCGCCGAGGCCGTGCTGCTGCGCCCCGTTCGGGAGTCGGCCTCGCGCTCTGCCCAGCAGCACCCGGTACGAGTGGGCCCGCTTCCCCAACTTGGCGGGCACCGCAATCGCCCCGGTCAGCCCTCCTGGGAGGGTGAAACCCGCCCGTGCATCCTGAACGAGCGCTACCGCTTCGAGGAATTCCGGGTCGGGGGGTCCAGATGCTTTTCCAGGAAGGTGATCTCCGCCGTGACGGCCTGTTCGTGCGACTCGAGGAACGGGGCGTAATGACGGCCCGTCAGGTGAAGGACAGTTCGCCCAGCTCACCGGCCTCGGCTGGACGCGCGCGGGCGTCTGCCCGGCGTGCCTGCCGCCGCCCGCTCGCGCGCAGGGCTGGAGCGCCGCGCCACCGCCTCCAAGGCGGTCCGCACCACTCTGGTCTCGCTGGCCGGCCTGGTCGGTAAGCCCATCAAACCCCACTTAAATATGAATTCTCTCGGAAATTCAGACATAGCGAACCATGATGGCGTGAGGTGGGTCACCTATCTATTGCTGACACCTGGAACTTCGGCTTAACGTCCCCGAAATCCGTTTGAACGGACCGCGTAACTGGCCGGTTGCCGCTGGCGGCGGCCTTCGAGTGCAGGCTCCGAGTGGAGCCCTCTCCGTGCGGCGGGGCGCGTTTCCCGGCCTGGATCCGACTGCGCACACCCCGTGCGCCGTAAGGAGTCGTAGCATGCTTCCTTTCGTATGCCGCAGCACGGGAGTGACCCTTCTGGGCCGGGCCGGGCGGTCGGCTTCCCGTGGGAGCCTGCTCCCGGTCCGCGCGATCACCGGAGCCGTCTTCGGCGCCGCCGTGGAGGTGGCCGCGATCATCGCGGCGCTGGCCCTGTACCCGTCCGGCATGGGCGAGGAACGCCACACGGTCCGATCCCGCCTGGGGCCGCCGCCAGACGGCACTGTGCCTTTTCCTGTCATCTCCGCAGACAGCCCAGTTCTGCTGGTACACGGGATGAGCAGTAACCGGGCGATCTTCCACGTCTTGAGACGCGGCCTGCGGCAAGCGGGCTTTCGCCGGGTGGCCGAGCTGAACTACTGCTGGCTGAGCAACGACGTCCGCAGCGCCGCGCGGTTGCTGGCGGACGAGGTGGAGCGGGTTTGCGAGGCCAGCGGGCACGAGCGCGTCCATGTGATCGGCCACAGCCTCGGAGGCGTGGTCGCCCGCTACTACGTGCAGCGCATGGGCGGTGACGCCCGTGTACACACGCTGGTCACTCTGGGCGCCCCGCACCACGGCACGCTGGCCGCGATGGTGCCGCTGCCGCATCAGACGATCCGGCAGCTCCGGCCCGGCAGCGACGTGCTCGTGGAGCTCGCCGGGCCCGCTCCCGGTTGCGGAACCCGCTTCGTTGCGTTCCACAGTGACCTCGACGAGCTGATCGTCCCCACCGCCAACGCCAGGCTTGACCACCCCGACCTTCAGGTCAGCAACGTCCCCGTGCGGGCTGTCGGTCACGTCTCGCTGCCCCTGCACGGCAGGGTCGTCGGCGAGGTCTGCCGCGTGCTCCGCGATGCGCATGTCGCCGAGCCTCGGGCCGCAGCTTGAGCCGGAGCAGCCCTGCGAGGGGACCGTCCCGGTGCCGGGCCCAAGGCGGCGATGGGAGCGGTCTGCCCCAGCCGTCGGACGGGGCACGGCGCGGACCGGTCGGTGGCGAGGGGTGCGACGGCGTCTGGGGCGGTGTGTTTCCGGGCCTCGGAGACCACACCAGGGACGTATGCCGCTGGCCCACCGGGGTCACCGATTCTGGGCATCTCTGAAGGACCGACTTCTGGGCCACGCAGGAGAAGCGACGTCGTTGGCGGCCACACGCCGTCGCCTCCGGTGGGCGAGGAGTGCTCCAGGGCTGGAATCTCGCTCCGAATTTCCCCGAAGAGAAGAGGGGGAGGCGATCCAGACGGCATCTCAACTGGCGTTCGGGCACGTTGTTGAGTTCTCAAGTCGGTAATTTGGTCCTACGTATTCCATTTTTCCACACCCCCCAGAAATGATATTTGCTTAACAAGAGGTAGCGATCAAAAGGAGGCGACCGTTGGCAGGGCGGTTGGCTGCCCGTCGATGAGCGCCGTATGGACTGTGTCCTGGTCGGCGGGGTACCCGGTCCGGGCAGCGACCGCCGTTCCGGCCATCCCCACCACCGCAGGAAACGCTGCGGTGGTGGGGAATCCGCTGCGGTGGTGGGGAATCCGGTCGGCACGCGCAACGTTTCCCCAAGAGGGCCCACAGAGGCCGGGACAAGCGGGGGCCTACGCAGGGAGGTGAACGGCCACGGGCATTCCTTTCGGGCCGCACCTGTCGGTGCCGGGGCTGCCGCCGGTGCGCGGCGTCGGTGTCGAGGCAAGCAGGGCTGCCATGCGCTTGGTCCGGCTCCCGCTCGACATGGCCGCGGAGAGCGTCGGGCAGCTGACGGGCCAGTTCAGTCGTTCCAAGTCCCGGCGGTCGACGGGCCGGGATGAACAGCTGCTGACCGATTCGGGGATCCCGGTGCTGTTGGTGCATGGGCTGGCCGACCGGGCATCGATCGTCTCGCCGCTGCAGCGCGAGCTGCGCGGCTGCGGCGTGGGCCCCCTTTCCCTGGCCAGCTATAACGTACTCACCCCGGACATCCGCACCGCGGCCCGGGTGCTGGGCCAGCAGGTGGAGCTGGCGTCTGCCCAAAGCTCGGGGCTGCCCGTGGTCCTGATCGGGTACAGCCTGGGTGGGCTGATCGCCCGCTACTACGTGCAGCGGCTCGCTGGGGACGCGTACGTGCCGCTGGTGATCACGCTGGCCACGCCGCACGGCGGGACCGCAACGGTCCTGCTGGCCCCGCCCCATCCACTACTGCGCCAGCTACGGCCGGGAAGCGAGCTGCTGACCGAGCTCGCCGAGCCTGCCGCGGGATGCCGTACTCGCTTCGTGGCCTTCTACAGTGACATGGACGAGGCCGTCATCCCTGCCGCCAAGGGCTGCATCGACCATCCCGACCTCAAGGCCCGCAACGTGCTCGTGCCTGGTGTTGGCCACCTGACGCTGCCCCTCTACCAGCCGGTCGTCGAGCAGGTGCGCTCGCTGCTGACCGCGATCCAGCAGGCGACCTTCGGCGCATGACCGTCCTGCCCGGCAACACCCCGCAGCGTGGCGGCCCGGTCACCCGCGGCACTGCCACCGGCCCCCGTGACAGCAGGGATGAAACGGGGGAGGCTGGCAGATAGCCGGTAAGAACGTCAGCACGAATGCGGACGGACGATATGGCCTTTTCGCCCAGCCCCCAAAGCGGGTCGACGGTACGCCCGTATCGCCCCGAGGACGAACCGGGAGTGCGAGAGCTGATTGATGCCGACCGGCTGCCGGGACAGCCGCACTGCACCCCGGAGAAGCTGGCCGCGGCGCGGCGCGGTCTTGTCCCCCCGGCCGGCTGGGCAGTACCGACCCGGCCGCGGATCAGCGTTCTGGCCGATGCCGAGGACAATCCTCGCGGCATCATCGGGTACCTGTCCTGGACCGATGTGCACAGCGGCCTCATCTGCTGGGTACACGCCCAGGAGGAACCCCCTGCCCTGCGTGCCTTGCTCAGCCATGCCCTGGCCGACCTTGCCCCCTGCCCGCAGACCGACGCATTCGTCGGCGCTCCGCCAGGTCCCCTGGGGCCGGGCGGCCTACCCCGCACCCGCCGCGGCGCCACCCACGACGCCCTGCTGCAGACCGGCTTCACCGGCCGCCGCCAGGGCTGCTACCTCCACTGCGCCCTACCGGCAGAGCCCCCGCCGACCAAGCTGGTCGCCGATGTGTTCCCCTGCGACTTCCCCCCGGGCCACCGACTGATCATCCGTGAGGCCGCGGAGCCGGTCGCCGAAGCCCTGGTCAGCGTCGGACCCGATCGCACCGCGACCGTGTACTGGATCGAGACCCAGCACACGCGCCGCCACTGTGGCCTGGGCCGCAAGCTGCTCGGTCAGGCACTGGCCCTGCTGGCCGAGCAAGGCGCCACCGAAGTCGCTCTGGTCGTCGATGACGCCTCGCAGCCCTGCCCTGACGGCCAGGCCGCCCACCGGCTGTTCGAGTCCTTCGGCTTCACGCTCGTCGACCAGCTGTGGACCTACCAGCACCGACGCCCCCGGGTCCCGCGGACTGCCGCGTGATCCCAGGGGCGTGACGCCCGGTGCTCAAAAGGGACGTGGCGCCAGGCAACCCCGCCCAGCACGGGCCGGTCAGGCCGGTCCGGCGTGGACTCGTTCGGCGGCGGCGAGGATGGTGGAGCGTGCCTGATGGCGACGCTCGTATTCCAGCACCCGCCGAGTGAGACCCTCCTCGGCGTCACCTAGCCGCTTGCGGATCTCGCCCGCATTCATGCTGTCGTAACCGAGCCAGGGCTCGGGCCCGAGCAGGTCCGCGACCCTGCTCAGGACCGCGGATCTGCCGGCGTGGGCACGCTCATAGGCGCCGACCGTGGCCAGATCCGTCTGGGACAGGTGCGGGAGCCGGCCGAGGATCATCCTGGTGCTGAGCCGACGGTAGTCGGAGATCGGCAGCTCGTCCTCCGTGATGAGGGCTCCCTCCGGCGCACCCTGGAGCCGGTCCACGCCAGGCATGCGTTCGGCCGTCTCCCGAAGCCAGCTGCTCCAGTCGCGGACCGCCTGGGCGGCACCGGCGGTGCCCAGGCCCTCAGCGGTCTCGGCGGCCAGCACTGCCGCCTCGGCGCGCTGCTCGAGGCTGCTGCCGAGTTCTTCCAGCGCCTCCTCGTCGTCACGGCGGATGGAGCCCAGCAGCTCCGAGGTGGCGGCGTCCGCGGCCTCCTCGGCGATACGCTCGGCGGCCCGGCAGATGGCCACGGCGAACGCGGTGACCGCGTACTCATCCTCGGCGTTCTTCAATAGCTGGTGCTCCGTCGCCTTTCCCGGGCCCCGCGACACGGCGTTCGGGACGGCCATTGCCGCATCGAAGGGCAGCCGGACGGCCTGCCCGGTGAGGTGCCAGGCATTCCCGATAACGGTCTGCATCAGCCCGCGGGGCTGCAGCGTACCCAGACGTTCGTCGATGCGGTACACATGGCCCCGGGAGTCCCCGACGCGGCGCTCCAGGACCTCCCGGTACTCCCCGGCGGGCGTGACCATGAGGTGCGCTTTGCAACGGTCAGCCAGCGCGGCCTGGGCCTCGCGGACCTCGCGCAGGGCCGGAACGAGCATGTCTGTGGCTATGGCCATCACGTTTCCTTACGGCTAGTGCGATGCTCGGCAAGAATTGGCCGACGAACGGCCGCGCCCCCCTTCCACCGTCTCCCGAAACGGCCGCTCTCGCATCTTCCCGCCAGGCACGTGCTATTGAGGCAGTTGCCCAGCTGCCCCCCGGCTCCACGCAACTCGGGACAGTCCGTCGGCTCCACCCAACTCGGGGCAGTCCGGGGACTCCACGAAACCGGGGGCGGCTCAGGTCACCGACCAGCGTGATCGACGAGGGCACGCTCACATCCGCCTGGGTGTCGGCGCTGCCCTGGTCCGCCCGTGGGCGGCAGGTTCTTGCGCGACCTCGCGTCAGCGGAGGGTCGCACCTGCGCTCAGGGCTCCCACACCTCCGGCCCGCCTTCATGCCACTCGATCAATTCCGACTCGATGACATCCAACTCGTCCCAGCCGGTCAGGCCGGCGTTCTGCAGCAACACCGTGAGGTCGTGAAGGTTGTGTGCGGTGCCCATGAGCCGGTCGTCGACACGCACCTGGCGGCCACCGGCCGCAGACGGCGGACAGACAATCACGCGGTGCTCGGACATGACACCAGCCTCACCCGCAGCGGGCAGACCCGCATCCCGGTCGACTCTCGGGCACTGGTAGAAATGAAGAACGAACGTGCGCTGGTCCTCGGTGGTGGCGGAGTGGCCGGTATCCCCTGGGCGAGGGGCGTGCTGGCCGGTCTCGCCGACGCCGGGGTCGATGTCACCGACGCGGACTTCCTGTTCGGCACCTCGGCCGGGTCTGTGGTAGCTGCACAGATCAGCAGCGGCGTGGAGAGGCCGACGCTTTTCCAGACCCGGGTGGACGTCGCGTTCCAGCGGGAGGAGCTGACACCACAGGGGGGCGCTCGCTGAGGTCTTCGAGTTCGGCGCGAAGGAGGACGCCGAGGTCACCGACCCGATGGAACGCCTGCGTCGGATAGGTGAGATGGCGCCGGCGCCGAGACCGTCACCGAGGCCGACCGGCGCCCGGTCATCGAGGCCCGGATGCCGTCCCACAGCTGGCCGGAGCGCAATCTGTCCGTGGTCGCCGTGATCGCCGCCACCGGCGCGACCCCGGTGGACTCCAGAAGCTCGCTTCCCGCGCCGCCGGGAGCTGCATGTCCAACAGCTTCACTGCATGTCCAACAGCTTCACCGGCGACACCGCCGTCTTGATGGCCGACGGCACCCGCAAACCGATCAAGGACGTCAGGATTGGCGACACCGTCCTCGCCACCGATCCCCAGACGGATGAAGCCGGGCCACGCACAGTCACCGCTCTCACCAAGGGCAGCGGCGACAAACAACTCGTCGACGTCACCATCGATACCGACGGACCCACCGGAACCAAGACCGGAAAGATCACCGCTACAGAGTCGGCTGCATCACTCAGGCCCTCGGTGCCGGTGACCTGGTCCGCGGCAGCCGAAGCCTGGCTATGGTGCACAAACCATTCGGCCACGCGCGCAACAGAGGACTCCTTCCCGGGTGCCCCGCCTGCCGGCGACTCATGGACCGGCTCAACATCATCGATACATACGGAGGCGGGTGAGACGATATGGGAACCGTTCTCAAAGGCCTGCAACGCGTCCAGTGGGGCGACTTGGGCGCCGCTCGAGGAGCAACAACTCGCGACATTCCCGCCCTGTTGTCCAAGGCAGCATGGTCCGACGAGGAAACCGCGAGCATGGCGGTGGACGAACTCGCCGACCTCATCTGTGAATTCGGCTTCGTCGTACAAGAGGCGACCGCGCCCACGGTTCCGTTCCTGGTCGAACTGGCAGACGCTCCCGACGTGGCGTGCAAGGCTGACGTGCTCGCACTCTTGCTCAAAGTCTTCAACGGACGCCAGTGGAGTGCCGCCGCAGAGGCGGCCCCTGCAAAGTATGACAGTAACTACACAGAGCAGGTCGGGTGGGAAGCGGCATCGCAGCAGGCGGTGCGGGCCGGACAACCTACATTCAAGGAACTGGCCAGGTCGACGACCCTCAGCTTGCAGAAGCCGCTGCCGAACTCCTGCAGGCCATCGCAGCAGAGGCGGCACAGTGAACGGTTACCAGCTGCGACGCAAGATCACGTGCGCATGCCTGCCACCGACCTCACCTGGAAAATACATAGACAGCACAACGCGGATGCTGGGCAAGGCCGCCCTGTGACGATCAGAAGCAGGCGGGGAATCCTGCGAGCTTCGGCTGCCGCTGCCATCGGAATGTGGCCTCACCGCCGTCGGCGCTGCTGCCCTGCGCAGCGGGTCTCCGCAGCGAGCCCAAACGGCAGCCACTCTGCGCGGAGCAGCGCCTTTGCCGTACGCACAGATCATCGCCCTGGACCTAGGAGCCGTTGTCAACGATCCAGAACACTCGTCCGGCACTGGCGTAGGGTTCGTGGCTCATGACCTGGGTGACCAGGTTCATGAACGGGTCGATGCCGGCCCTGGGTTCGGTGCGGCCGAACACCTTCGCGCGGTGGACGTCGTAGGCGGCCAGGTAGGCCAGGGCACCGCCGCGTCCGTAGATGTGATTCACCCGCATCGCCCGGGCCCGGCCCGGTGGCAGGGTGCGGTGGCAGCGGCAGCGGGCCTGGATGGAGGTCTTCTCGTCCGCGTTGATGACGTACTCGTCCGGTCCGAGTGGGTGGCCTTGCCAGCTGCGGGCCTACAGGCCCAGGATGCGCTCGGCCTTGGGGCGGAAGTCCCAGTCGGTGATGAAGATCCAAGATTGTTGCTGCGCACGCCAGTACGTGACCCCGATGGCTCCGCACCCAACCTCCCACCTGCAGCGATGACTTTGCGAGCCCCACAAGCGTGACAGCCGTGGCGGCGTGAAAGGCGGGGACAGCTCATCCCTGCCCCTTTCACGAACACCTCGCTGCCTACGTCCTGCGGCGCCGACACCAACTGGTGCCGCTCTGCGTGGGGTGGGCGCAGGTCTCAGTACCGGAATGAACGAGCCCCCGTCAGTGACCACGCGCGCGCGAACCGGCCGGCTCGCACTGTCAGGAGGTCGACTCCGCCGACGAAGGCACCGTCCGCCCTGGTTTCGGCCGTCCAGAGGAACGCCACGTGCCCTCGCGCGGGGTCGACGACGGGCTGCCGGTGGATCGTGAAGGCGGGCGGGTCGTCGGTTTCGGCCTGTCGCTCGATCAGGTCAGCCAGCTCGGAGGGGCCGTGCGCGTCGCCGACCTTGCCGGCCCCCGAGAACAGGGCGAAGTCGCCCGTCACCACCTCCATGGCCAGTTCGGCCCGGCCGTTGCGAAGCTGCATCCAGCGGTGGCACAGGTCCTCGATCGTGGCAGGGTCAGTACGGTCGGCGGCCTCGGGTCCTGGATCGGGCTGCTCACAACGCCGCTCCGCCACGAACGTCCAGTTCTCTCGGATGCGGTCGTCCTGGAGAATGTTGACGTCGATGCCGGTCAGTACCTGGCCGTCAGCCTTCCTCACGTCCCACAGGTAGGCGAACCGGTCACCGGCGTCGACGAATACCCGCGGGCTGAATAGGTTCACATGCCGAGCGCGGTACCCGACAACGAATCGTTCCTGCTCGTCCGGGCCGACCACCGTGTCCAGGCCAGCGCCTTGAGCCGACCACTGCACGCAATCGTCGGACATCAGCTCGTGCGCCAAGGAGGGGTCCTCGTTCCACATACGGCACCAAATGATCATGCGCTTCTCGTTGTCCATGACGAACAGCATCACAACAGCTCGCGACACCGTCCTGTCGGTGTTCCAGGTCACCAAGCGAACGGTTCGGCGTCCAGGCGCTTCAGCTCGGCCCGCCAGTGCGGCTCCCGGGACGCCACCTGTTCGCCCGACCGCTCCAGCGAGGTGATCCGGTCGAGCTGGAAGCCTCGGACCGCTGACCGCAGCCGGCACCACGCCGCCAGATACCAGCCGCTCGGCCCCCACAACAGCCCCAACGGCTCGACGTCGCGCGTTGTCACCGCGCCGGCCCGGTCGGCGTAGGTGAGGTGCAGGACACGCTTGTCGACCATCGCTTCGACGATGACCTCGCTCATCACGCCGTTCCCGCCAGGCGCGTGGTCCCCGACCCGGTATACCAGCCGCGCGAGCGCTTCCTCCCGCTGTCGCACGTCGGTGGGCAGCACCGCCAGCACCTTCTGACCGGCGCGGTGTGCGGCTGCCGCGAACGGTGTGGACGCCGCCGTCCGAAGCGCGACGCTGATGGCGAGGGCCTCTGCGGCGCTGAGCGTCACGGGCGGTAGCGTACGGTCCCGGTCCAGGCTGTATCCCCCGGCCCGACCGGCGTTACTGCGGATCGGCAGGCCGGACTGCCTCAACGCCTCAAGATCCCGCTCTACGGTGCGCACGCTGACCTCGAACCGCCGCGCCAGCCACGGAGCGCTGCGTGGCCGCGGCGCCACCGCTCGGAGTTCCTCGACCAGCGCGTACAAGCGATCGGTGCGGTTCACAGCCCCAGCCTAAGTGGTCAACTCCGGAAGTCCTTCGCGGTTGATCAGGCTGCCAGGGCGACGGAGGATTCCTCTTGTCGGTCGGCGGGTGTGTGTCGGTCGAGCCGGGCCACCAGATCGTTCAGGTCGTCCTGCACGCGGCACGGGGGCACTCCATTGGCCGCCGAGCTGACCGCACGCCGGGATCACCTTCGACGGGGCCTGACCATCCCATCCGCGGAGTTGACCCCGGAGTCAACCCCCGAAGAGCTTCGAAACGAGACCACTAAGTGTCCGATGTGCCTTGGTCATTGCAACACCCCTCAGGGTCCGGTATTGCTGTCAGCCGGAGGTCGATGGCGCGGGCGGTGCGGTGGGCGACCTGCGTCGTAACGGGCATCACAGAATGGACGGCGGTTCGGGGCGTGGTAGCGGGAAGGTTGGCTCGGGCTCAAGGCTGCCCCGGGGCGTGAGCAGCTTGCGGAAGTTGAGGGCGGGCGGCCGATGCGGGCCGCAGAGTGGGGCAAGGCGGCACTGAACTGCAGGGCGCGGGCCCCGGCAGGCACACCGGTGAGCACAGGCGCAAGGGCGGCCGCGGCCAGCACACGGCGCCGGGACGCGGTGAGCCGGGAGCGGGTGTCCTGCTGTCGCTCGTCAGCCATGCCATATGCCTCCTGGCGCCATGTAAGCACAGGAGACCGCGTGGACCGCTGATCGGCACAGCCACATCCCCCAGGTGGGCTAACTGGCTGCCGCCACGGTCCGCCGGCCGTACGTACGGGTCAGCCCTGGCAACTGCTCGACGAACGTACGCCGTGCGCACCAGGCGTCCAGGCAGAAGAACCTGCGGACTCGCAGGCAGAGGACCACCCGCCGCCCCGCGCTCGACACGTCAGCAGGAAACCGCAGGTAGGAACTGTGTATTCGGCTCGACCACCTTCCACAGACCGGACACGCAGCCTCAGCCGCCGTACTGCGTGCCTCGATCTGTACCGCCTCGTCATTCACTTCCACGGACAGCACAGTCATATCCGCGATCGACGGGAACAGCAGCTCCTCCAGCCGGAGCGTCGTCGTCTCCTCCACGGCCGTGAACTGTCAGCCAGACCACAGCGAGGGCTGATCATTTTGAGGCAACTTCCCGGCGCCCGATCCAGCAGCAGCTGTCACTCACCGTGCGCGCTTCACGGAAGTTGAGCCAGAACCGGTTCTCGTGAACAAAGCCAGAACGGGCGAAGTGACGCATATCACGATCGGGCTTTCGGCGTCACATTCAACAGGTGCAGGGCCTCTCAGTTCCGTCAGGGTTCCTGAAGACCTGCGCCGACCAAGCGAGTCTTGGCCTGGCGCGAAGGTCATGTACATGAAGGGCTTCACCAACTCATGCGTCGTATCCCCACGTTAGGCATCTCTGTCCTTGCCGCGGTGGCCCTGGCGGCCGCTGCCGCCGGCGCCGCTTCGACCAGTGCACAGGCCGCGTCTGCCAAGCCCGTGGCAGCGCCTACCGGGTCCGCCACGTTGCCGTTCAGCTTCGCGGACAAGCCCGCGAGCTCGGCGCCCAAGTCGCAACCCGCCCAGCAGGTCACCCCGAACTTCATCACCGACGCCATAGTGTTCGAGAATCTCAACAACTCTCGCACCAACTGGGTCCCCTGCCTGGACGCCGATTCCGGCCATATCGGCAGCAACGGGGACCTGGTTCACGTCTGGGGCTGCAACTCCACCAGCTATCAGCACTGGAAATTCCGTGCGGTCTCCGGAAACCCCTACTGGTACACCGTCTACAACGTGGCAGGGAACAAGTGCCTGGACGCCGACTCCGCTGGCGGCGGCCAGAACGGAAACCGGATACAGCTCTGGTCATGCAACGGCACGGTCTACCAGCAGTGGTATGTGTGGAGCCCCAACGGCGGTGACACGATCTACCTGCAAAACGGAAACGGACTCCGCTACCTTGACGCCGCCACCGAGACAGCAGGAGAGAACAACGGACGTGTCCAACTCTGGGACTGGAACGGCGGCCGCGCCGACGAGCAGTGGAGCACGCCCGAGCCGTAACAACGGCCAACACAACGAGCCGGGTTGCCGGTAGGTGATCAGACAGCAGGCCAGTTTGAGGAAGGCTTCGCGCGCGTCGGCCCGGCGTTCCCAGCGCATGCGCAGGCGTCGGAAGCCGTGAAGCCACGCGGCGGCCGCGCGGCGAGGTGCCTGCTGAATGGGCCCTTTTCCGCGCGGCCTCTGACGGCCGCACCCACGACGTCACCGCCGCCCGCCACGGCCACATCACCTCCCACCTGCGCGCCGTGGGCCTCGCCGCGTTCGCCGACCTCGGTTTCCTCGGCCTGGACGACGATGTGGACAACCCGGTCGTGATCACCGGCTACCGCGCCGCCCGCAGCCGTCAGCTGAGCGCCGCGCAGAAGGAAGCGAACAAGCTCATCGCTCGCGAACGCGCGGCAAACGAGCACGGCTTCGCCGACGCCCGTGGACTGATGGCGTACGCCGGGTCCTCGCCCATTACCCGCGCCTCCGGCAAGAAGGCGAGTATCACCCGCTGCTGGGTGAAGAACGACCGGCGCAACCACGCCGGATACCTGTGGGCCTTCGCGGCTCCGAACGGGTCACCCGGTGCCAAGGCCCACTACCGCCGGCGCCGCGACGAACACGGTGACTGGCACGCAGCCGCCCGCCACCGCGACCCCCGTGCACTGGTGTCCGCCATCACCGGCTACCGGAGCACCGGCAGGCCGTTGGCCCCACTCCGCCTCAAGAGCCGTGCGGGCGCCAGAGGAGACATGCAGGCGATAGGGCGTAGCGGGCGTGCCCGTGCGTCCGCGTGCACCGCGACAGCACCGGAGCGTGGGGCGTTCTTCCCGTGCTGGGGGTGGGGCTGCATCAACTCCCGCCCGCGGGCGCGGTCGGGCTGGCGGTAGGCGGCGATCATCCGCTGGCAGATGCCCCAGGTCGCCTCGACCTCGACATGCTGGTCGCCATCGCCTGTGGTGAACAGGGCCTGGATCGGCTGGTGCTGCTTGTCGGTGAGCAGGTCCGCGCCGGTGTGCAGGACTCGGCGGGCCGCGTAGAGCGGGTCGCCGGCGCGGCCTCGGTGGCCGTGCAGGTCCTGCTGGACCCGGCGCCGGCACCGGGTCCAGAGCGTCACCGGCCAGGCGCACGACGTGGAAGGGGTCCATCACCGCTGTCGCGTGAGGCGGCTCTTCGGCGGTGGCAGTCTTGAACCCGGTGAACCCGTCCATGGCGACTACTTCCACGGCCTGGCGCCAGGTCGGCTCCTGCTGCGAGAGCCATTCCTTGAACGCCTGTTTCGATCGTCCTTCGACCAAGTTCAGCAGCCGGGAGGGGCCGGTTCCGTCCCGGACCGGGGTGAGGTCGATGATCACGGTCACGAACTTGTCGCCGCGACGGGTGTGCCGCCACACGTGCTCGTCCACGCCGATCACCCGCACCCCGTCGAACCGGTGCGGGTCATCGATCAGGACCCGCTTGGCCTCGGCCAGGACCGCATCGTTGGCGGTGTTCCAGGACACCGTGAGCCCTTCGGCCACGCGGGCGACGGTGAGGTGCTGCACCACAATTCCTTCCAGCGCCCACCGCAGCCCGCGGCGGGACAGCTTCGCCCTCGGTTCGGCCGCCCGAGACGTGTCCTGGCGCCACACGTGCCCGCAGCCGCCGCAGCGATAGCGGCGCACCGTGACCAGCGGAGTCGTCGGACGCCAGCCCAGCGGCTCGTGCGTGAGCCGGCGTACGACGGTGTCTCGGGTCGAGCCCTCACATCCGCAACGGCGGCACCAGCGATCCGGCTCCACGACCCGGCAGGCCAAGACGGCACGGTCGGGTTCGAGCCGTTGCCCGACGACTTCAAGACCGAGCTCGTCGAGGCGGCAGAGCGTGGTCAGGTCAGGGCGAACAAAGGTAGCGTCACGCACGTCGAGGTCTTCCGGATGAGCGGCGTAGGAACCTTCACCCTCGGAAGACCTCGCCCCCTACCCGGCAGCGACGCGCCGCCAGCAACATCCTCAACTGCGAAGAGCTAAGAGACTGTGCCGTAAAAGTGATCACCCTGGGTAAACAAACGTCGCCCGGATTCTCGAGCCTCGGGCGCAACTGCGGTCTTCGGGGACCGGTGATCGTCCGGTGGCGTTGGGCGTATCAGGCGCGGTCGTGGAGAGTGACCTGGTAGCCGTCGGGGTCGGCGAAGGTGAATGTCCGGCCGAAGGGGCCGTCGATCGGTGCGGAGACGATGGTGTGACCGTCGGCGACGAGAGCATCGTGAATGGCCTGGACGTCTGTGGCGTGGAGCCAGATCGCGGCACCGATGCCGGGCTGAGCAACGGATGCGAGATCGGTGCCGGGAACGACGTCGCGGAGTGCGAACGCGATCGGCTTCGTCTCGAAGACGACGGCGTGCGGAGGTCCGGCCTGCGAGCGGACGAGGCCGAGGTACTGCTCGTAGAACGCCTGCGAAGCGTCGAGGTCGCGCGCTTGGAGCGAGATGAAGTCGGGGCCGGTGGCGGGCATGATGATGCTCCTTCATTCGTGTCAGTTTTCTGACACGAGCCAATCTATGTCAGAATTCTGACATGAATCAAGACGGTGTCGACCTGGAGACGTCTCTGGGCTACCTGCTGAAAGAGGCGTCGAGCGTCCTCCGCGCAGCCATGGAGGAGGTGCTGCGGCCGCTCGGGATGAGCGTGACGCACTACTCCTGCCTCGAGCTGCTGGCTCAACGACCGGGCTTGTCGAACTCCGAGCTCGCGCGGGGCGCATTCGTGACACGGCAATCGATGAACGTGCTGCTCCAGGCCCTGGAACGAGAGGGCTACGTGACCAGGCCTGCGGAGGCCCCCGTCGGGAAGGTTCTTCCCACGCGGCTCACGCCTCGCGGCCGACGGAGCCTCGAGAAGGCGACCGTAGCGGTCCGGTCCGTCGAGGTCAGAATGCTGGCCGGCCTGACCGAGACCGAGCAGTCAGGCGCACTCCGGATCCTGCAGAGCATGATCCATTCCCTGCGCGATGGCAGCGACGGTGCATAGCTCGTTCCCCGGCGCACGTCTCGCCTCGCCTCGACAGGAGTGCAGCCAAGCGTGAAAATCCATGCAGACGACCTCGAAAACCGACAGACCCCGACTACACCCTCTTCTGTGATGAGCCGGATATCAGGGGGGGTCGGTAATGGTCGTCCATCGCGTAACCGGTGACTTCCTTTGTGCAGCAGCCGATGACCATTGCGAGGTACAGCCAGCCTTCTCCGGTCGCGATGTAGGTGATGTCGCCGACGAGCATTTCGCCAGGTGTGTCAGCGGTGAAGTCGCGGGGGACGAGGTCCGGCACCTGGCCAGCCGTGGCCTGGGTGAGGCTGAACCTCTTTCGGCCGTGGCTGGCAGGGCTCAAGTCCCAGCTCGCGCATGAGCCGGCGGACCAGTTCCAGGCCCGCGGTGACGCTCCAGCGGTGCAGCTGGGCCTGGATGCGCCGGTGCCCATAGGTGCCGTCGGACATGTCGAAGGCTTTCTCGATGAGGAGTTTCAGTTCCTCGCGCCGATGGGCCGTCGCGGATTCCGGGCGGGATCGCCAGTCGTAGTAGCCGGATCTGGAGACGCCGAGTCGTCCGCACATGAACTCGACGCTGTATGCGTACTCCGTACTGTCGAGCCGAATCTCGTCGATGAACTCGTACTTGCCTGCTAGCGGGGATCCTTCGCGAAGTACGCTGCCGTGGGCGTGGCGGTGGGAGATGCTGCCGCGGGGAGCCGAAGGGTGCTGTCAGGTGAGGAATTGCGGGATCAGATCGTGTTGGCGGCTGACGCGCACGCCGGTTTGGTCGAGTTCGAAGTTGACCTGCCAGATCTGGCTCTATCAGGAATGACATGACACCCCCTTCAGCTCACTCGCGTCGTAGGCCCCTGGCGTCAGATCCTGACTCATGCCCTGGTGGCCGCGATCGGTGGACTCATTGGCAGGACCTGTGGATAAGTTGAATTACTCATTCCGAGTCGGCCTGAAGTCATTGGGGCGTCGCGCCGAACTCGCGTACTGTGCCGGGGAGGTGCCTATGGATGCGGTGAAGTCTCGGGTGAAGTGTGCTTGATCGGCGTAGCCGAGTTCGGCGGCGAGAGCGGACCAGTCCTGCGGGTCCGTGGCCGCGCGTGCGGCGGCTTCCTGAATGCGGGCTCGCTGGATCACCCACTTGGGTCCGATGCCGACGTACTCGGCGAACAGTCTCTGCAGTTGGCGCGCGCTCATGTCGGCGATCGCGGCGAGCTGGGACACCCGTAGAACAGAAGGGTCGGCGCTGATCGTCTCGACCAGCCTGGCGGCTTTGTCGATGGTGGGGTCAGGAGTGGGCCGGAAGCCGCGCACGAGCGCGGCTGCCAGTTCGAGCGCGGTGGGCACGAGGGGTTCGGCGATGATGGCGTCTGCTGCTGCCCGCGCTGCCGGGCCGAAGATCTCTTCGATTTCCAGGACTCGGTCGGTAAGGGTGGACACCGGGGCGGTGAGGAACGGGCGGAAGCCGCCGGGCCGGAATCGCAGGCCAAGTACCCGGCCGGTGCCAGAGATCTCTCGGGTGAACGTGTCGCTGACGATGCCTGTGATCTGGGCCTGCCCGCCGGTGGTGAAGGTGAGGTGGACCACCGGGTAGGTGAGGACTTGCTGCCGGTGTGGTGCGGTCAGGTCCCAGTGGAGGATCCAGTAACTGTCCACGAATGGGGTCAGATCCGCCGGAGCCGGCTCGTGGGCGAGCTGGAACCGCTCAGCCGCAGTGTGCGGGTCGAGGATGGCCCGCTGTCGCGTTTGTTCAATACCCGTCATCGCCGTCCTGTCTACCGTGTCTGATGGCAAGTGGGGAAGGGATGGCATGGAGACGAGATCTTTGATGGCCCGGGCCTCGGAAGCGGCGGTGGACATCGTGCGCGGGATAGGGCCGGACGAGTTCGGCGGAAGCACACCGTGCTTGGAGATGAAGGTCGGGGCACTCCTGAATCACCTGATCTTCTTCACCGGCGTGCGGGGGCACGCCGCGGGCCTGAAGCAGCCTCCTCAGGCCCGGCCGGATGAGGTGGCGCAGGGGCATGACTTCATCGCGGAGCCGGACTGGGCTGAGGTGTATGCCGTCCGGTCGGCGGCGGCCGCCGCCGTCTGGAGCGATCCGCAGGCGTGGGTCGGCGAGACGGCGCTGACTGGGAGCGGGCGGATGCCGGCCCGCTTCATCGGTCGGATCGTGCTGGGCGAGTGGCTGCTGCACGGCTGGGACCTGGCGGTGGCGACCGGGCAGAAGCTGAACGTGGACGAGGAACTCGCGGCGGCGCTGTACGAGGACATTGCCGACAAGGCCGAGATGGCCAGGCAGTACGGGGTGTTCGGCCCCGAAGTCGGCGTGCCTACGACCGCGCCGCTGTTTGACCGCGCTCTGGGACTGGCGGGCCGCGACCCGTCGTGGAATCGGCGAGCCTGACCCGCATGCGAACGGGCGTGTGGTCCGTTGCCGTACCAGGGATCGGATCGGAGCTTTGGTGTGGGCGGTTGACTTGCTCTCCCTGCTTCAGCAGGGAGAGCAAGTCAACCCGGTTTCTTCGTCACGACATGGATCGCAGCGGGGGGTAGTTCGTCGTGATCCCCGGCGGCTGGAGCAGGGGCGGGAGTTCGGGGCCGGGGTCCTCGGTGACGACGACGCCGGCGGGCCAGCGGGTGTGATCGCGCCGCTCCGACCGCCCGGGCGCATGACGCAGCACGCAAGTACTTCCTCGACCTCAACCGGACCGTGTGGTAAGGCTTGCCCGACAGCGAGAGCGTGCGTGACCACCTGGAGGACAACAGGCTGGCCATTCTCGACGCGGCCCGAGCAGTCATGGGATAGCCCACTGCGGACCCCGAAGCTCCTTTACGGGACACCCCAGTTGCCCGGTTGCGGCTTCGACAGCTTCTGTTTCTGGCAGCTGACCACTGCCTCCGCCACTGCCTTGGCCTCGGGTCTGGCTGCGCGGCGCAGGGCGGCGGGATCCGGGCCATGCCCGGACAGTGGCCACGCAGGGGCGGACTGTCACCATCTGTACCCTCTCCCGTACAGTCCGTTCTGCCAGTGCTCCGTTACGGCCAAGCCCAACGGTTGACCAGGAGAAGAAACATGGACACCGAAGCCAGTCTCGGCTCCCTTCCGTACGTTCCCGGAACGGGGCGGCCGGTCCCCGAAGCCGAGCCTGAAGTTGTGGAGCGGTGGCGATCGGGCGGAGGTGAACTGGTCGAGCTGCTGTCCCAGGTGCGCGAGCGGTTCGGCGGCATCGCCGCGTTCCGCCTCGGGCCGGCCCCCACTGTTCTTGTCACCGACCCGCAGGCGGTCCAGCACGTACTCGCCCGGCACCCGGAGCGGTACGTCAAGCGCTCCCACCGCGCCCGTGTGCTGATCGGCGGCGGCGTCCTCGCCGCCACCGGTGAGGCGTGGAAGCGCCAACGCCGCTTGCTGCAGTCCCAGTTCACCGGTACCGGGATGCGCCGCTACGAACAGCGGATCACCGAGGCTGCCTGGACCACCGCCGGGCGCTGGGACGGCTACGCCCGTACCGGGCAGACCTTCGATGTCGGGCAGGAGATGCGCCGCTTCGCCCTGGACGCCATCTGGCGCTCTCTTACCGGGCACCCTCTCGACGACGGGACCGAGCGCGAACTGGCCGCCGTGGCAGCCGTGGCGACCGCCCTTCCGACTCTGCCCGCTGACGTCATCGACGCCCAGGACGCCGTGGCCGCCGATCTCGCCCGGATCGATGCAGTCGCCCGGCACGCCATCGAGGCCGCCCGCAGCGGGGCGGCCGGCCCCGACGGCCCGGGCCTGCTGCACGTCCTGACCGACGCCGCCGCTGAGCGCCCCGAGTACACCGACCAGCTGATCCGCGACGAACTGGTCACGTTGCTCGTGGCCGGGCACGAGACCACCGCCACCACCCTGACCTGGCTCTACCTGCTCCTCGACCGGTACCCCGCTGCCCGCGAGCAGGCTCTCGCCGCCGGCGGCGAAGGCTCAGCTGGGCGCCGCCAGGCCATCCAGGCTCTGGTCCACGAGACGCTCCGGCTCTACCCGTCCGCCTGGATCCTGCCCCGCCACGCCGCCGAGAATGACACCCTTGCCGGCTACGCCGTCGAGGCGGGCACCGACATCCTGATCTGCCCATACCTCACGCACCGCGATCCCGAACTGTGGTCAGACCCGGAGCACTTCGACCCCCGGCGCTTCATCATCCCGGACGGCCGACCTACCCACCCGGGCGCCTACTTCCCCTTCGGCATGGGGCCCCGCGCCTGCCTCGGACTGCAATTCGCGCTCCGCGAATCGACCGTCCTGCTTGAACACCTGCTGCCGGTCTACACCCTGGCCTTCTCCTCCACTCCCGCGAAGGCGGTGTACGGCATCACCGTCCGCCCCGACGGCCCCACCCCCGCAACCTTGGTACCGCCACTCAGCTGAAGCGGAACGGTACGCAGGACGGGCAGCGCATACTCAGAGGAGATTGAAAGAGCCCAGCGAGGACCGGTACTACGCATAGTCATTGACAAGGGAGTTGCGGATCCTAGATGCGCACTGAGGTCTTCTCGGCAACGTGATGGTTGCGGTGTGTGACGGGTTGCGGGTGCCCGCTCGCGGCCTAGTTCTGCGGTGCCAGGGTGCGTAGGACGTCGAACTCGTTCCCCTCGGGGTCTGCCATGACCACCCAGTTTCGGTCTGAGCCCTGGCCTACATCCGTCGTAGTGGCGCCGAGGCCGAGCAATCTGGTCACCTCGTCCTCGGTGCTGCCGTCGATCGGGCTGACGTCGAGGTGAAGCCGGTTCTTCACGGTCTTGCCCTCGGGCACCTGGATGAACTGCAGGGTGGGCGGCATCTGGCGGGCCCGAACATCCTCGATGGTCGGCACCCAGGAGCCGATCTCTACCTTGCCCTCGTTCCGGTCGATCACCTTGAAGTCCAGGACCTCGCACCAGAAGGCCGCGAGCCTCTCCGGATCGTGGCAGTCAACGGTCAACTCGGTGAACCTACTTGTCATGACTCTCCCAGATAGTGCGGACGGGGCTCAGAGTATGCCGCCCGTCCGACAGATTCGAGATCTTCCTGACTAGGGACATCAGACGGGCTTGACCCGGCATCAGATACGCGAGACGCCGATGTGGTTGTCGCGGGCGAGTTGAGTCAGCCGGGCACCGTCCAGGAACCAGCGCAGGATCAACACGCTCTGTTTGAACGGCCCCAGGGCGCGGGTTCCCTTGCGGGTCCCGAGACGCTCGCGGCGTTCGAGCAGCCGCTTCGCGAGGGCCTCAGCAGTGGCCCGGCTGACATCGAGCACGCCGGTGTAGGTGACACTGGTCAACGCGTGAAGCCTCTCGGTACCCGGAACCTGTTCTTCGCAGATCTGCTCCTACCAGGGTCCACCGCACTGGAGCGCGCGGCCGTGGCCGGCTTTACACACCTCAACCTCGACGGCACCGTCATCCGTACCGATCGCGTCGCCGCCCCCGGCCCGAACAAGGCCGGCCTGTGGTGGTCGGGCAATCACCGGACAAGCACAAGCACCACGGCGGCAACGTCCAGGCTATTTCCGCCCCCGACGGCTGGCCGCTCTGGGTCTCGCCGGTCCGGCCCGGCTGCGAGCACGACACCACCTGCGCCCGTACCCACGGCCTGATCGCCGCCCTGACTCGGCTCGCCGACACCCTGGACATCCCCACCCTGACCGACCTCGGCTACCAGAACGCCGGGGCCGGCCTCCGCCACCCGGTCAAGAAACCCAAGGGCGGCGAACCTACCGACGACGCGAAGGCGTTCAACTCCGTCATCCGAGGCGTCCACGGCGTGGCCGAACGCGCCAACGCCCTGCTCAAGGTGACCTTCAAGGCTCTGCGCAGGGTCAGTCTCGACCCCAAGGCGATCACCCGGATCACCCGCGCCGCCCTCGTCCTGCTCCAGATGGAGCACGGTCGCACCAGCTGACGAAGGTCACGAACCGTCACGAGACGTTACCGAGAAGGACTCACTGTCGCACCCGAGCCGTTGAGCAGTTCGTTGATGAGTTGTTCGGTTTCGATCTCCAGTGAGCAGTCCAAGGCCCGGTTGACCTGTTGGATGCGGGTGATGGCGGTGTGGAGGCCTTGTCGGTTTCCGGCGGTGGCCTCGATTCGCATCCAGTCCCGGTAGAGCAGCTCTGCTGTGTCGTCGGCGTCGAGGCCGGTCGCGATGGCCTGACGGGCCGTGCTGAGGTCGTGGTGCGGACCCGTGGGGGTGCGGTAGGTGGCCACGGTGTGTGTCACGTCGATGTTCCGGGTGATCATCTCCTGTTGGTAGGGCTCGGCCCAGGGCAGGGGTCTGCCTCCGAACGGCCGGCCCCGCACCAGAGCGAGTGGCCTTTCCAGGTCGGGCAGGCCGGCCGGGCCCAGGGGCAGGGCGTGCTCGGCGAGTTGAAGGAAGCGAGTCCAGTCGCAGCGCACGCCGGGGGAGAGCCGGTAGGGGTCCTCGCCGGACTTGCGGCGGGGAACGTAGGGGTGGCCGGCGGGATCGCTGTCCAGGGAGCGGCGCAGTTCCTGCAGCCGGGCGTTGAGGGTGCTCGCCGACCAGGGGCTGACGGGGTCCATGCCAGCGCACAGGATGTCCGCGCTGCGTCCGGGCCGGAAGTACAGCAGCGCGGCGAGCTGGGCGATCCGTGGACCGTGTCCGGTGCTGTCCACGCCCGTCACGTCGACCAGGCCCAGGACCCGGATCTCCGGCGCGCACAGGTCGCGCGCCTCGCTCTCCTCAACCTCCTGCGCCATGCCCTCCTGGCCGGAGTTCTCGCCCCTGTCCGTCTCCGGGAACGCTGTGGTGGGATCCGTCGTTGTTTCCGTGCCGGGGTCTCCCTCAGCAGGGTCTTCCTCGGCCTCGACTGGCGCCTCGGCGGTGGGCAGCGGGCGCAGTCCGGCCGGGTCGGTGGAGGCGGCGAGCAGGGCCGGGAAGACCTCGGCGCTCACATCCGCTGCCCGCGAGGGGCGCGTAGCAGCCTCCGTCGTGGGCTCCCTAGCCGGAGCCGCGCGACTTCTGAACGGGGCTGTTGGACGTGGAGGTCCCTCCCTCGATCATCTGAGGGGACCGGCAGCCGATCGGTTGTTTGAACGCGGTGCGACCCAGTCCCTGAGGGCGTGAGGGCACGAAGACGCAGCAGGGCCCCGGACGGGTGGCCGTCCGGGGCCCTGAGGTGGGTGGCTCGAACACGGCGGGCCGGGCGGTCTGCCGTCGTCTACCCGGCCCGGTGTGGGTCGGAGGTGTCCGGCACCGTGTCGTTTGTGCAGCCGGCGCTGAGGGTTCGTCGGGGGTTCGGCGGCGCTGTGGGGGTGGGCTCTGAGGATTCCGCGGGTTCGCAACTCGCCGAGGTCTGGGAGGTGGATGCCGGGCAGTGTGTCGAGAAGGTCGGCCTGGGCGGCGCGGATGTTCTGTGCGGAAGCGTCGGGGCCGGTGCCAAGGGTGCGGCGGGTGGTCACGGTGATCATCGTAAGGGCGGCCCTTGGCCGGAGGGGAGCGGGAAGCCTTGCGCCGTACGGTGGGCACGTCGTCAGGCTCACTTGGGCAACGGGCCGTCCGGCAGGTGGTTACGGACCCTTCCGCCCCGCCGGGGATCGGCAACGCCGAGGCCGGCTGGGGTGGTTGGCGCTCCTGGTTCCTTCCCGTACGCGGCGATCCACTCGCGGTGGGCGCGCAGCAGTGCACTTTGCCGCTCGGCGGCAGGCTGCCGGCGCGGATATCGGCGACCTGGCCCTGGAGAAACGAACTGGCCACAGCCTTCCACCGCCTCGCCGTACTGCCCCGTCCCACCGGCTGACCGGCAAACCCCGCCCGCCACGACCCGAAGGACCCTGGAGAACCCGACCACCGCGCCGGGACTCCGCCATGCCCGAGCACCGAAATCACGTCGGCCACGCGGCAGTTACCCCTCGGCGACGCCTCATCACCCCAACAGAAACGGCGAGGGTAAGAGTCTCGATCAACGACGGCACCGCACACCCACCCTTGCTCAGCACCCGCACGCCTCACGGCGGGCTCGACCCCGGCGACGGTAGAAGCCGACGCGACCGGCCACATCCCAAACCCCTGCGAATCACTCCAACGAGGCACCCTCACAAGATCTGCACCCATTGACGTTCGTCCCTCCCGGGCCTGCACCGCGTTCACCGTTTCAGGGAGCGGGCAGGACGGGACACCGTCCGTTCAGCGGCGCGGCGTCGGAGGCTGCAGACCGAAGGCCGCAGTGTTCAGCCAGCGCCGCATGGCCTGTGCGATCGGCCGCTCGACGAACCGGTGCACGAGGTACGCCAGGACGATCAATGCGCTCACCGTGACCCCGACCAGGGCCCAGGGGGCGACCCGGTCGCCGTAGTAGTGCGCGATGGTCATGCCGATGGTGTCGTGCAGCAGATACAGCGGGAAGGTCATAGTGCCGGCGACGGTCAGGCCGCGCCAGCGGATCCAGCGGGTCCAGCCGAGTGCGATGGCGGCGATCAGCAGGAAGAACACCGTGGTCACCACGATCAGCCAGCCGCGCCAAGGTGCCCAGGTGGCCCAGTTGTTGCGGCCGCCGCCGGGTGCCAGCAGGAAGTGCAGCGCCAGCAGCCACGACATGGCGACGATCCCCCACAGCAGCGGTGTCGGCCGGTAGCGGTGCATGAGGTAGAAGGCCATGCCCGCGATGAAGTACGGGGCGGACGTCGGGTTGACCATCAGTGAGAGCAACGGGATCTGGGCGCCGGGCGCCAGCACCGCGGCGACCGTCCACAACCCGCAGAAAATCACGACCCGTTGGTAGCTGAGGCCCTTCCACACCACGACCGAGAAGGTGAGGTAGAAGCAGAGTTCCGGCCAGAGCGTCCAGTAGACCGAGTCCAGGTTGTCCACGCCGAGCGGGGTCTGCAACATCGTGAAGTTCGCGAAGAGCAGCCGCGGGTTGGGGTGCCCGAACGGGCTGTTGGTCAGGTAGATGACGCACGCCGACACCACGATCGCGATCCAGTACATCGGGTACAGGCGGGTGACGCGCGAGATGAAGAAGTCGCGCGGGGTGCGCCCCCATGCGCTCATGCAGATGACGAACCCGCTGATCAGGAAGAACAGGTCGACGCCGAGCCGGCCGTAGGCGAAGTACCCATGCGCTTCGGGGAACGTGCTCCGATACGGGCGGCCCCAGATCGTGATCATCGACCAGGGGGTCTGGCCGACGAAGTGGAACAGCACCACCGCCAGCGCCGCCAGGAACCGCAGGCCGTCCAGCGCGGCGAGCCGGTCCCTGCGGACGGCCGGCCTGGCTACGATCACCCGCCCCGCAGGCGCCGCCCGCGGGAGCGACACATTGGGTGCGACCGCCCCCTCGTTCTCACGCCTCGTGGCCACGTCGACCCGTCCCCTGTGCTCCGCCTGGGTCATGCATCCCCGTTCCAGTGTTGTTCTTTGCTGTCAGGACCCTATGAACCCCGATGACATGACCAACGGGCAGACGAAATGGTTGCCGAGCACACGATGTGGGCCACGAGGCGCTCTGTTTGTATCCCCGGTTCAGCCGGGAGGAACTTGGAGGGAGGTTCTTGGGCCTGATGACTTACCTGGATCCGAAGGGTGAAGGGGACAACAGCATGTCAGGAAACCAGTGACCGGGCTCAGTTGTCGGAGACGGTGTGCTGGGAAGCCCGCGCGATATGGCGAAGACTGGATTGTTTGAAGCCCAATCTCCAGCAGATGTAAGTTCTCATCCGCCGGAAGGACAGCTGAAACCGGCGCCGCACCCTGCGCGGGGTTCGATCGTGCCCCCGTGCACCTCCGGGGTGCGGAGCGATGCCCAGCGAGGGCATTCAAGGAGATGAGTGGGACGCCCGTGTCGCGCTAGAACGTACAGACAGGGACGAACGTGGGATCGCCTGCGGGACGCGAGTCCTATGGCGACGGAGGCCCCGTAGTAGTCGCCGGAGTCACGACCGGCCAGGGAGGACGGGAAAGCCGTTCACAGGGCGAAGGGGGCCAGGTGACTCGGACACACCAGACCCGGGAGGTATGCGAAATGCAGATCGCCGCAACGGCGCTGTGTGTCCTGCGCGAGCAGCCTGAATCGCTCACGCTGTAGTCACTGGAGAGCCGGATGACGGGAAACCGTCACGTCCGGTTCGGCGGGAGGCCGCGCGGAAAAGGACCTGCCACGGCAGACCCCTCACCGCGCGGCCGACCCATCCTCCTGTTGCGGGACGCGTGACGGCCCGTCCGGTCGACCTCATCAAGACCGAAGCAGAACAGCGCGCGCGGACATCCACATCATCGTCGACCTGATCCACGTGCTCGAATATCTGTGGCGAGCAGCCTGGTGCCTGCACGACACCGGCGACGCCTCCGCCGAAGCATGGGTCGCCCGCCACGCCCGCGCCCTCCTGGCCGGTGGCGTCCAGCAGACCGCCGCCGCGCTCAAAGCGGCCGCCCGAGCCGCAAGACTGCGCGGCACCAAGCGCAAGGGCATCGACGACGCCGTGAACTACCTGACCCGCAAGGCCGAACACCTGCGCTACGACACCGCTCTGGGACGCAGTTAGCCGATCGCCACCGGCATCATCGAGAGAGCATGCCGCCACCTGGCCAAAGACCGTCTGGACATCACCGGCACCCGTTGGGGCCTCTCCGGCGCCGAAGCCGTACTCAAGCTGATCGGGGCCTCTTCAGTGTCGCCGTGCTTGGCGAGCAACTCCAAGAGCAGCTGGTAGCCGGCCGCGTCGTTGGTGATGTGTCGCTTGGCCAATAACTGGCCGGCGTCGTCGACCAAGGCGACGTCGTGGGTGCGTTACGCCCAGTCGGTACCGCAGCAGATCAAGGCCTTCCTCCTCAGAGTGCAGGTGTGAGTGATCACCGAGGTGGTGTTGACGAGCGAGGGCATCGACCCCCACCTCTCTGGCCAAAGGCCTTGAAGGCCCAGATCCGGGGAGGTATCCGCTCGGTGCCCGCACACGTCAACACCCATCACGTGGTGGTTGGTGGCGGTCACGAAGGCGACGGGCGTCGCCGCTCTACGTTGAGGCATCGACGCCTGGGAAGTTTTGGGCATCCGCCCAGCGTCCACGCGGCCGCCACCACCATGAACACCAGGACCGCGCACGCTGTCTAAAGCGAGGCGTTGTCCGCCCGGCAGCCACGAGGTGTCGCGGTCCGGCACTCGAACGCCCCCAGGAACTACCGCTCCTTCGGAACGCCCTTGACAAGGGATTAGGGAAGTTTGACCAGCCGGGGTGCTGGTGTGCCAGGGGTAGGGGTTGTGGGCTCGCGGAGGCCTGCGCTTTGGCCCGGCCTTGAGGGGGCCTGTTGCCGTCGCGGGCGGGTCTCAAGTCTCCGTTCGTCGGGTTGACCCGTGGTGGTCGCAGCGACGATGGAATATCGCGCGGTACTCCCTCGGCCGCTGGCCCGTATGTCTGGCAAAGATGCCGCTGAACGCCCCAGGGTC
The DNA here is from genome assembly GCF_042885015.1 of Streptomyces sp. NPDC058086. Taxonomy (NCBI): domain Bacteria; kingdom Bacillati; phylum Actinomycetota; class Actinomycetes; order Kitasatosporales; family Streptomycetaceae; genus Streptomyces; species Streptomyces sp. NPDC058086. The sequence continues at coordinate 43,562 of NZ_JBHVST010000052.1, forward strand.
GCCGTACCCGACGTCGGCGGCGATGCTCGCGACGGTCCTGTCGGTCGTCTCCAGCAGGTGTCTGGCTCGACGCACCCGGACCGTCTGCAGGTACGCGAGTGGCGTCTCGCCGGCTTCGTCGCCGAAGCGGCGGAGCATGGTTCTCGTGCTTACGTGGAACTCCTTGGCGAGGGTGGGCAGGTCATAGCGAGCACGGAGGTTCTGGTCGAGCCACCGCTTGACGCTGAGCGAGAACTCCCTGCCCACAGTGGGTATGAGCCCCGGGTCGACGTAGGGAGCCTGCGTGGAACGCGCATCATCAACAAGCGCGATACGCGCGGTGCTACGGGCGACGCGGGGGCCGTCGTGCTCGCGGATGAACTGCAGGGCGAAGTCGTACATGGCACTGAAGGCCGCTGTGGTCGTCACCCCCCGGTCGGTCACGACCAAGCTCTCCGGGCGGAGGCGCACGTCGGCGTACCGGCGGGCGAACCGATCCGCGAACAACCAGGACGTGGTCGCTTGGCGCCCGTCGAGGAGCCCGGCTTCAGCGACCAGGAAGGCGCCCACGCAGATCGATACGACAGCGGTCCCCGAGGCCGCCTGCGATCGAATCGACGCTGCTTCCGGTCTCAGGTTTGCGAGTGTCGCGTCGAGATCGAGCGTGGGCGAAAGCTCGAATCCCGGCACGATCAGGACGTCCACCGGGCGAACCGCCGAGACGTCGAGGACCGAGCCGCCGGCCGCGATCACACGACGCCGGGGCGAGATGACCGACGCCTCGTAGGCCGGCTGAACCGACCCTTGCGCCGCGGCGACGTGAGTTGCCATTGCCAGGAGGTCAGGGACGCCGAATACCTCCGACGCGAAGCAGCCGGGGTAGGCCAGCACACCAACGCGCAGCGGACTCATGCGGCCCCTCCGGCACCTTGAACGGGTGGCGATATTACCGTGATACGTGGCGATGCCGCCGCTTCTCAGAAGGGCGGCCGCTCGTCATCATCTCGGTCATGACAATCATGCGAGGACAGAGCGACCCCTTGGACGACTTCTCACGGAGAGCCGTCAGCGTCGATGACGTCGACAAGACCGTGTACGTTGCCGGGTCAGGACCGGCAGTCATCCTCATGCCCGAGATGCCGGGTATCAGCCCCGACGTCGCGCGGTTCGCGCGGTGGGTGCGTGATGCCGGCTTCTCCGTGTACCTGCCCTCTCTTTTCGGCGTCGACGGTGCCTATCCGCTCGCCGAGGCAGGCGAGACCGTCGTTCGACGCGCCTGCGTCAGCGCCGAGTTCCGAGCCTTCGCCGGTGGCGGCACCAGCCCCGTCGTCACATGGCTGCGCGGCCTCGCCCGCCTGGCGCACGCCGAGCGTGGCGGGCCTGGCGTCGGCGCCGTCGGTCTGTGTTTTACCGGCAACTTCGCCTTGACCATGGCGCTCGAACCGGCTGTCATCGCACCCGTGGTCAACCATCCGTCGCTTCCGCTGGACGATCCCGGCGGTCTGGAGATCAGCGCCGAAGACGCTGCTGCCGTGGCTGAACGCGTAGCGCGAGAGGGATTGAAGGTTCTCGCCTACCGCTTCGACAACGACAGGTGGTGCACTGGTCAGCGGTTCGCGGCTTACCGAGCGCTGCTCGGGGACGCATTCGACGGCCGCGTACTCAAAGCCGAGACGGCGAACACGAACCCTCCGCCCTTCTTCCGTGACGTCGTCGGTTGCGCCCACAGCGTCGTCACGGCACACCTCGTCGACCAGGACGGTCACCCCACCATGCAGGCCCGGAACGAGATCATCGCCTTCCTGGCCGAGCGGCTCGGGATGTGGGCTGAATGAGCCCTTGGCACTCCGGCACCTGGCGATGCGACAGAGCGCCGCCGCTTCCCGATGCGATCTGGTCGTCGACCTGGGGCACTCGTGACCGCCCCTCGGCGACCACGAGTGACACAGGCCACTCAGATTTCGATGACACACGCTCAATCTTCAGTGGCACAGGACAAGAGTGAGCGCAAAGGAGGACGCGATGCCTAGTGACCTGGAGCGGCTCGCTTTCCTCGGCGTCGACCCGGCCAGCCTGGACCCCGCCCCGTCGCACCCAGTGCGCGCCGACTGGCTTGCCCGTATCGAAATGCTCTCGCCCGACCGGCGCCGCTGCTGCTTCTGTAGGGCGCTCGCGGTCGCTACCCGCGTCGTCGACCTCGCCGAACTCGGCTTGCGCTGGCACGACCAGTGCCGGGACTGCATGATCGCCGGAATCCGCCTGAACTGGGCGGCGGGCAGACCCATACAGGGCCGCTACCGGGTCACCCTGTGGGCCGGAGACCGCCCGACTCTGGAGGCTGGTGGGACGAGCTGGCCACAGCGGAGGACAAGACCACGAGGTGGATTGGCGTCTACGGGAGCCGGGAAGGAGCCCGCGTCACCTTGGACGACGAAGCGGCGGGCACCCGGTTGACGAGCTGGCCAGAGGAGCCGTAGCTGTGATGTCCAGGGTTAGCCTCGCCGTTTCGGTTGAGATGATGCCGGAAGCCGGGAGGAAATACGAAAGTGCCTTCTGAGCTGGGACGATGAACCTTGTCGAGGGGGTTCTGTCGGTCCAAGCAGAAGGCTTTTTCTACGTGCAGGGTATCGGTTCTCGTCCCAAGCTCCATGTCTCCACCGACGGTTCGGGGGTGGTCGGGCACGCGGGCGCACGTTTGCTGGCGGATCTTGCCGATGTCACCGGTCTGACCACCGCCTACCTTCTTCTTGGCATCGATGCTGATCACCGGCTGACCGCCGGACTGGTGCTCCTTGACCTGTTCGTGGATGTAGCGGAACTGAGCGTCTCGATCGGGGTGTTGCTTGCCCTCCAAGGTTTTGGCGCCGGCCTGCAGACTGAAGCCCTGCTCCTTCAGCAGCCGGCCGACAGTTGGATTGGAGCGGAGACCGGGTGCCCTTGCCTGGTCAGCTCCTCGGCCAGGTTGCGCAGAGACTTGGTGGTCCAGCGCAGGGGCGACATCGGATCACCCCGCTCGTCCGGTTCCACCAGCCTCAGCGACGCCGGAACCAGGGAAGGATCTTGTTCCTCGGTGGGCTTGCGGCCCCCCCCCCGGGCGCCGGACGCAGCCGTCCTGCAGCGGATCCTCACCGGCCTCCAGCTCGAACACACCGTTGCGGACCGTGGTCTCGCTCACCCCGGCCACCCGCGCCAGGGCCCGTACCCCGCCGTGTCCGAGCAGTCGCGCCTCCTGCCCCAACATCAGACGTCGCTGACGCTCGTTCAGATGCGGCAACACGACCTGGAACCGCAGCGCGAGCTGATCCATTACCTCAAGCGGTACCACGACGTCACCATCAGCAAGTCCGGAAGCCCGTGCGGGAAGTAACTGCCCTGCCGCAGCTTGGGGATGGCCAGCTCGACCGTGCCGGCCCTCGTGTCCCACTCGCGCGGGCGGTAGCCGTTGCGCTGGTTGACTCTCTCTTCGCTGACCTGCCCGTTCTCGGCATCGCAGAGAGCATCGGCCCACGTATGACCGCCAGCCGCCGCTTGGCCTCGCGGTCGAGCGGAGGGTTGGACTTTCCCCGCCGGCTGGTACAAGGCCGCACACGCGCTGGGGCGTGCGCGCCCCGAGGGCGGCGAATGCGGGAATCATGGACGTGTGTCTCTCTGGCGCGGGCGGTCCCGCCCGCGGTTCTCAGGCCTCGGCGGCCATCTGCGGTGCCCGGGCGCCCAGCAGGGACAGGGCGTTCGTCCACAGGGTGTCGGCCAGGGACGTGTTGTTGTAGAGCTTGGCGAAGAGCACCTGACCCTCGAGCTGGGCGACGATCGACCGGGCGGTCTGACGGGTGTCGCTGACGACGACCTCGCCGCGTTCGCGGGCCTCGCCGATGAGGGAGTCGACCATGTCGACTTGGGCGTCGAAGATGTCCTGCAGGCGTGCGCGGATGGCCTCGGTCTGGTTGCTCATCTCCAGGGTGAGGTTCCCGAACATGCAGCCCGAGACGGTTCCGCAGTTCTGCTGGCCGGTCCGCTGGGCCGCCTCCGTTAGTTCGAACAGTCGGCGCAGCCGCTCCAGCGGCTCCGCGTCGCTGTTCAGCACGCCGGTCCACCCGCGGCGCTCGACCGCCCAGTGCTGGTCGATCACGGCCAGCGCGAGCGCCTCCTTGGACTCGAAGAAGTGATAAAAACTGCCCTTGGGCACTCCGGCCGCCTTGCAGATCTCGGCCACGCCCAACGCCGAATAACCGTGGAGCTCGATGAGCGACTCCGCGGCACTGATGATTTTTTCCTTGGCATCACTGGTGCGTCCCATGAAGGCAGTATACGACCGCTCGACTATCCTATACTAGACCGGTCGGTTAGGATTCAGAACTCCGCACTGCGGCCGCTCTGCCGGACGGAACCGCGACAGCCCCCGGCGGCCCGCCGCCGTGCCAGCGGACAGAGCCGGGCCCTGCCGACTCCCTTCACGGCGCCGCCTTCGCCTCCGGCGCACCCCATCCCCAGGAGGGCTGATCACCATGAGTGAAGATGCATCGAACCACCCCATGCACGAGGTGCTGGGCCGCTGGAAGGCCGCCTTCGACGGCCACCGGCCGGCCGCCATGGCCGACCTGTTCACCCCCGACGCCCTCTTCCAGGGATTCGGGCCTGTGGTCGTCTCCGGCCGGGAGGCCGTACGTGCCTACTACGAGGCCGTATCGGCCGAGCGTAGCGCCCACGTCGCGGACGTCCAGGGCTACCGGATCGGTGAGGGCGTGGCCGGCGGCTTCGCCGACATCACATTCCGCGACCCGGACGGCTGGGCGGTGTCCGTGCACCTGTCGCTGGTCCTCCTGCGTGACGGCGACGGCTGGCGGATCCGCCAGTACCACGTCTCCCGGGTCGCCGCCGACGACTGACGGGCCCACGCCGCTCAAGCGCCCCAGCAGCACCACAGATTGGAGAGGTCATGAAGGAGTTCCTGGTCGAGCTCACCACCGTCGTTCCCGAGGGCACCCTGCAGGCCGAGGTCGACCGCCGGCGTGCCGACGAAGCCGTCCGGGCGGGGGAGCTGGCCGCCGCCGGTCACCTGGTAAGGCTGTGGCGCCCGGTGGGCGAACTGCGCAGCATCGGCTTGTGGCGCGCCGCGGACGAGCAGGAGCTGTACGAGAAGGTGCTCGGCACCCTGCCGCTGTGGCCCTGGATGGTCTCGGTGGTAACCGCCGTGCAGCCGCACCCCAACGATCCGGGCCCGGCAGACCACGTCGCCTGACCTGCGCGCTCGGGCGCGCGTCCCCGGGCAGATGCGCAGGGTCGGCACCGTAGTGAGACGGCACTCTTCGGGCGTGTATCCGCCCTGGCCGTTCACGGCCTGCACTTCGGCGTAGGGATGGGCGTTCGGGATCAGCGTGACGATCCCGGGAGGCGTCTTCGGGCAGCGTGCGGCTGGCGCCTTGCCGAGCCGGGTGCCGTGCGTGTCGACGAACGAGACGCCTGGGTGCCGGGTCAGGGTGCAGGGAGCCGTGCCGGTGTTCTCGAAGACGAACTGGAAACCGATGTGGCCCGCACCGCTGTCGAAGTTCGCCGTGGTGATGTGCGGCCGGCCGGTGGCACATTCCTGGGATACCGGCCGTACCCCCTCCCGAGCCTTTCGATGTGGACGATCCGGCACTGCCCGCCGACGTGCCCGGTCCGCGGTCGTGCCGCCGCCGGACTGCGCGGCCGGTGCCGTGCCGCCGGAGCCGCACGCGGCCAGCGGCAGGCATGCAGATTGACGAGTACTAGACCGGTCGTCTATGTTCGCAACCGCTCGCAGCCAACTGCTCCAAGCACCTACACAACGAATCGGAGAGCCCTGTGGCCACCCCCGTGAAGCTCGTAATCGTCTACTACTCCTCGACCGGCACCATCGCCGAGGTCGCCAAGGAACTGTGCGACGCCGGTCTCAAGGCCGGCGCCGAGGTCCGGCTGCTCAAGGTCGCCGAACTGGCCCCGCAGGCCGCCATCGACTCCAACCCGGCCTGGGCAGCCAACCACGCCGCCACCGCGGACGTCCCCGTCGCGACCCCCGCCGACGTCGAGTGGGCCGACGCCGTGATCTTCGGTACTCCGACCCGCTTCGGCAACGTCTCCTCGCAGCTGAAGCAATTCATCGACACCCTGGGCGGCCTGTGGGCCGAGGGCAAGCTGGCCAACAAGGTCTACAGCGGCTTCGTCTCCACAGCGACCGCGCACGCGGGCCAGGAGTCCACCCTGCTCGCGCTCTACAACTCGGTCCACCACTTCGGCGGCATCATCGCGTCGCCCGGGTTCACCGACCCGACCAAGTTCGTGGACGGCAACCCGTACGGCACCTCGCACGTGGACGGCCAGCTCAACAACCCCGTCGACGACGTCACCCGCACCGCCGCCCGGATCCAGGCCGAGCGCGTCGTGCAGATCGCCGCACAGCTCAAGTCCGCCTGACCGCCCCGGCGACACTCTGGAGTACCCGGCCCCGCCTGCCCGCGCCGCGGCAGTAGGGGCCGGGTGCATTTCGTCATCCGGTACGGCGGACGGACCGGGCCTTCTTGCCTCTCTCCGATTCCGGGCGGAGATCCGGGCGCAGGTGCGGGGTGGCGTCCAGGGGGCGGAGGCTGATGTCCCCGAGCTGGTCCATGCGTTCCGCTCCCAGGACGTCCACGACCAGCGACCGCACGGTTTCCACATGGCCGGGGCGCTGGCCACCAGCGAGTAGGTGGGCCTGGACGTCTTCGCCATCGGCGAGCACCACAACCGGCCGTTCATCCCCGCGTCCCCCACGACGATCCTCGGTCATGTCGCCGCCCGGACGAAGAAGATCACGCTGTCCATGTCCACGACGCTGATCACCACTAACGACCCGGTGCGGATCGCCTAGGAGTACGCGATGCTCCAGCACGTCGCCGACGGCCGGGTGGACCTGCGGGTCGGGTTGGTCGTAGGTCGGCGGTGGTAGGAGTCAACTGCTCTGCTGGGGGCTGGAGATGACTGCTCGCCGTACGTGTCCGCCTGCGCCGGGTCCGTTGGAGGAGTACGCCGCCCGGTTCGACGACCTCTTCTTCAGCCTGGCCCAGCGGCGGGGGTTTCGCGAGTACCTGACCGGGCTCCTGGCGCCGCGGGAGCGGAACAAGACCATCACCTGCCTGGCAGGGGCGGAACCGGTGGCAGGTGCGCGGATGCCGGGGGTGCAGCGGCTGCAGTTCTTCCTGTCCGAGTCCCCCTGGGAGGCCGAGCAGGTCAACGACCGGCGGCTCGAGCTGCTGCGCGAACAGTCGGCGACGGCTCCGCACGACGGCGGGGTCATCGTGATCGACCGACGGCGTGGAGTGGGACGCGCCCGACACCCCCGCCAACGCCGCGGCCTTCGGCTCCTCCGGCGGCAGCGCCGTTCCTGCGGCCTTCCCGAAGGTACGGGTGCTGACGCTGGCCGAGTGCGGCTGGCACGCGTCCCTGGCCGCGGCGATCGGACCGAGCACCGGCAAGCACAGCGGAGCGCAGACCCTGGCCATGGAGCTGTTCCCCCGCCTGGAGCCGGGGATGCTGCTGTTGGCCGACCGTGGCTTCTACGGTTTCGACCAGTCGTGCACCGTGGCGGAATCCGGCGCGGACGTTTTGTGGCGGATGTCCGACGGGCCGACCCTGTCCAAGGTCGCCGACCCTGCCCGACGGTTCTTACCTGTCGCTGGTCTTCGACCCGAAGCTGAAAGCCGCAGTGCGCGGGCAGCTGCTTCAAGCCGCCTGGATTGAGGCTGACCTCGATCCGGACCGGGCCCGGCTGGTGCGGGTGGTGGCCGACGTTCCGACCGTGGCATGGACGCCGGCCGGGAGCTGCTCCGCCTGATCACCACCATCCTCGATCCTGTCTCCGCACCGGCCATGGACCTGGCCTCCTCCTACGCCGACCGGTGGGAGCAGGAGGGAGCGAACGCGGAACTGCAGCCGCAGCTGCGCGGGCCGGGAAAGATCCTGGGGTAAAGATCCTGGGGTCGAAGAGTCCGCAGTTGGTCGAGCAGGAGATCTACGGCTACCTGCTGGTCCACTACGCGATCTCGGTGCTGGTCTGCCAGGCCGCGACCGAGGCCGACACAGACCCGGTCCGGGTCAAATTCACCCGGACCGTGCGGATCGTCCGCCGTCAGGTCGCCGACCCGGCGGGCTTTCCCCCTGAACGCCTGGCCGCCACCCTCGCCGAGGTCGGTACCGACATCACCACCCGCCGCAACTTCCATCCCCGCCGTCGGTACCGAAGTTGCCCCCGCGTGGTCAAACGCGCCCGACACAACAGCTACCGGGTCAAACGCTCTGGCGACACAGGCGCCCGTCACGCCGGTCCGCCGACCATCCGCCTGGTCAACCTGCACGAACCCGCCGCCCAACAAGCCTGATCAACTTACGTTACGTGGCATTGACCCGAGGGGGACCTGTCCCAGGCCGATCCACATAGTGAAGGCGAAAAGGAGGCCTCCGCGATCGACCGACCGCTCGACCGATGCGAAGAAGCGTTCAATCAACTCCGCACGGACGCGGCTTTGCATGGCCCCGCAGTTGAAGAACGGCACTACAACGCCCGCGTCCGTAAGCGATGTAAAGCGAAGCGCCACCGGAAGCGCAGTGGTGTGTCGCAAACCCGCTCTCACCATGCGGGAGCGAATCGCTCGTCCGGCCGCTGGATCATTGTCCTCCGGGAAGAATTCGGCTATATCCTCGTCGAGGTGGTCGAACCCATTTGCGACGGAGGAGGACCAGTCGGTGTCGATCACGCAGACGCGCCCCCGAGGGCGCGTCACCCGGATCAACTCCTTGATCGCGGCGTCAGGTTCCCTCACGTGTTGCAGTACACGCTCGCAGCGCACACCGTCGAAATGACCGTCCGGGAAATCAAGTGAGGTGATGTCGCCGACTGCATAGCCCACCGGCCCGGCGCTGCTCCGAGACCGTGCAACGGCAATTCACTTCCTCGGACAGGTCGATCGCGGCAACCGACCCTTCTTCTCCCACACGCGCTCCCAGCTGCCGTGCGACCTCACCGATGCCGCACCCAGCGTCGAGCAACCGCTCACCCTCCGCGGGAGCGAACATCTCAAAGGCGGCAGTCCGGGCTCGTTGTATCTCGTGATGAGCGGCTCTCCGCGAAGCGGTGGTGCTCGGCCGGCTCCTCCTGCGCTGTGTCGTGGTGGTTCATGCGGCCTGCTCCTGCCGCTCGACCAGGACGCCGTTCTCGAACTTGGCGCCCGCGCGAACCAGGGCGGCGAGGTGGGCGCCGGTGATCGCGCGCCAGCGGGTCTGAGCCGACTCGACGAGCCTTTTGGTCGGCCGACTAGTGAAGGCCGTGGTGTGGCCGCCAGACAAAGGAAGCATATGCTCCTATTTCTCTGGCGGCAGGAGTGATTGCCGATTCAGCCGGTTTGTGGATCATTGCCACTGTATGTCTGAACAGGCACTTTATGGTGCGCGCATATACTCTTATCGTCGGTGAGGAAGCTCTGGAGGAGATGATGGTCGCTACACCGACGGATCCCGGCGATTCGTGCAACAACCTGGCTCTGCGTAAGGCGGCCCGGTATCTCGGCGCGACGTACGACAAGGCTCTGGCTTCGGTGGGTCTTCGTGCGACGCAGTTCAGCATCCTGCAGAAGCTCAGTGCTCACGGAGAAATGACGATCACCAGCCTCGCTGAGATGATCGCCATGGACCGTACGACGATGGCCTCGAACCTCAAGCCGCTCGCGCGGGAGGGCCTGGTGACCGTCGAGCCGTCGGCGGCCGACCGCCGCGCACGGATCGTTACGATCACGCCAGAGGGGGTCTCCCGGATGAAGGCGGCGCTGCCGCTGTGGCGGGAGATGCAGGACCGGTTCGAGGAGAGCTTCGGAGCCGACGATGCAGCCCGGTTGCGCGCAGCCCTCGAAGCCGTCCTCCAGACCGGCTTCACGCCCTGGGCCGAGTGAGGCACGACTTCTGCACCGCTGCCGAGAGGGTGGGAGAGCGTAGCCCCGGTTGCCGGGCAGTCACCGGATTCCCATCCACCGACCGGCCTCCAGCGCGCCGCATCAGGCGCTTGCATGGACAGCGCAGGAGCGTTCCGGCTCAAGTTTCCGGGATGGGCACCTCCACCGAGACTGTCTTGCCCCGGCCGTTCGGGGAGCTGTTCCACAGTCCGGCCAGAGCCTCCACGACGAGGAGACCGCAGCCGTGCTCGGCCTCCGGGTTCTCCTCTTCGCAGAGCGCCAGGGGCGAAGGAACCGGCGGGTGGCTGTCGCAGTTCCGCACCTCCAGCCCGACGTGATCCGCGAAGGCCCGCGGCCGGACGTCGACGTCACTGCCCGCGTGGATGAGCGCGTTGGTCACGACCTCGGAGACGATGAGCTGAAGAGCGTCCGACATCTCCGCCGGCCCCCAGGCGCTCATCCGATCGTCCACGAAGCTGCGTTGCTGCCTTGACCCCCCGCAGGTTGCGACGCTGGATCTGCAGGTTCGACGTCCGCGGCGCGCCCTCGCCGACGGCACCTTCATAGCGGGCCGGCAGCAGTAACGCGTCGTCGCGGCGCTGCTGGGGGCTTGAGACATCGGTGATGAGGTAGTCGGCCAGCTGCTCGAGATCGGCCCCGGCCTCGCGGCTGCCGGAGCTGAGCAGCGCCTGTGCACCGGATCCCGGGTCGGCCCCGCGCAGTTGGCCCATGACGGCCGCGCTCTCCATCGCGTGGCCTTCCATGTCGCTGACGACCAGCACCGTCCGTTCACCCGGCAGTTTGATCACGTCGTACCAGTCACCGCCCACCTTGGACGTGACCGTGGCGGGCCGGTACCGCGCGGCGGTGGTCAGCCGGGGCAGTTCGGAGAGCGTAGGGGCAGGAGCCGCCTTTGGAGATATGCGGCTACTGCGTGCTGCTTCGTGCTCAGTTCGACGCGCTCCATCGCCGCGCCCAGCAGTTCTGCCATCATGCTCAGGACGGCCCTCTCCTCGGGCGGGAAGCCTGGGGACCCTGGGAACGACAGACAGCAGGCGCCGACCACCTTCCTGCTTCCGATGAGAGGAAGGTACACCTCGGCCTGTGACCCGCCATCGGGCCAGTCGGGGTCGGCAGCCGTCGATCGGCCATCGGAGATGAACAGCGGGCGCCCACGGACTGCCTCCGCCGCCGGTGTCCTGGCGTCCAGCCCGGCTCCGTGGACGGGTTGCGGACCATGCCGGAGGTGGCTCCGCTGTGCCCCAGAACCCACAGACGGCCCTCGCTGGCCGAGGCCAGGGCCTGAGCGTGGAAGGGGGACATGACGCAGGTCGGCGAGTCGCCGCAGCGGATACATCAGGCTGGTGCCCGTGGAGCCGGGGACGCCGGACACCCCCAGACTGGCGTGCAGACGCTCGTATCCGCTCCACAAGTCCTGAGCACTGCTCCATATTTGACAGGTTTCTCGTGCAACGGGACTTTCGAAGATCGTCAAGCCTGGTCGCAAGATGATTTACAGGAGTCCTGTTTCGCACGTCCAACCCAGTTGACCAGTGGCGTCACCCTTCAACGCGGCGGCGTTGCCATGCCGGTTGCGGGCAGTGGCGGACGTCCTCAACTCCTTCGCGCGGTCCGGAGGCGGGCGCTTGGCCGAGGCCGTGTCGTCACTGGGAACCTCGCAGGAGTCAGCGTCCGGGGAATCGCTCGGTGATCTCCTGGAGTACCCAGCCGTTGCCGTCCGGGTCGCTGAAGGTGGCGAAGGAGCCGTAGGAGGCGCGCTCGGGCTGAGGGCCGGCGAGCCGCTGCTGCCCCTCGAGCCCGTGGATGACCTCTCCCCCCTCGTGGCCGTGGTAGAAGAAGTCCGCGTCGTGGAAGATCTCACTGACCTCGATGCCGCGCTCGACGAGCTCCGCGCGTGCCTGCTCGATGTCGGAGACGACCAGGTATATACCCTGGGCCGAGCCGGGCGCGGCGGAAGTGACTCCCTTGCCGAAGATGATCGAGCACTCGGAGCCGGGCGGCGTGCACTGCACACCGCGCCAGTCCTCGCTGGCGGTCTTGTCGAGGTCCAGACGGAATCCCGCCTTCTCGTAGAAGGCCTTGGCCCGGTCGATGTCGGAGACGGGCAGCACGAAGACTTCGAGCTTCAGATCCATGGCTGTGTTCTCACTTTCAAAGGTAGCTCGGTCGTTTGCATATCGAGCGTTTATTCGAACAGTTCCGATCACCCGAGCACGGGGGTGCTTTGTGACCATCCGAACCGGACGTGGGCCTGGCGGATCGGATGGTGGCTGACAGGCCCGTCTTCGGCTCAGTGGCCGGCGATCTGGCCGCCGTCGACGTGCAGGATCTCGCCGGTGACGAACGGGGCGTTCTCGAGGTACTCCACCGCGTCGACGACATCGCTCACTTCGCCCAGGCGGCCTACCGGATGCAGGGCGGCGAGCTCGTCCCAGTATCCCGCGGTCATGGGTGTCTTGATGGTGCCCAGGGCGACGGCGTTGCTGCGGATGCCGCGGGTGGCGTACTCGATGGCGAGGGCTCTGGTGGCGGACTGCATACCGCCCTTGGTCAGTGCCGCGAGTACGGAGTTCACGTTGGAGTTCGCCTGGTCGGCCAGGGTGCTGGTGATCTGTACGACGTGACCACTGCCCTGGGTCAGCATCTGCTGGATCGCGAGCTGGGTGATCCGGAAGAAGCCGGTCAGGTTCACGCCGACTACGGCGTCGTAGTCCTCCTCGGTGAAGTCGGTGAACGCGTTGGAGATGAAGATCCCGGCATTGTTGACCAGCGTGTCGATGCGGCCGAACCGTTCGAGGCCCGCGGTGATGATGCGTTCCGCGGTGGCGCGGTCGGCGATGTCGCCCTGGACGGTGAGGATGTCGGGATCCTGCGAGGCTGCGATGGTGCGTGAGGTGGCGACGACGGCGTAGCCAAGCTTGCGGTAGGCGACGACCAGTCCGGCTCCGATGCCCTGCGAGGCGCCGGTGATGACTGCGACCTTCTGACTTTGGGTGCTCATGATGGCCCCCTTCGAGGGGTGGAGGCGTTCTGATACTAGGTGACCGGTCTACTATACGAGATCAATTCACGAGGCGATGGCTTGGTCGCGGACCGGATGTCATGTGACAGCAGCCGAGGTGTCTCCAGCCTGACACACTCGTGAGATGCTCGCCGTGCACCTGCGTCCGGGCAACGCGCGGGGACGCTTTGGCGAGTCGGCTCCAGGCTCTATCAGGTCACGTCCGTCCGGCGGCAGCGCTTGCTGCGTGCCCGGCCGGGCGGTCGACAGATCAACGCCAGGACACTCACGGGGTCAGTCATAAGCAAGAGTCAGACCGCCTCAGCCGGGGCTACCCGATCCTTGCGGGCTCCGGTGCGAAAAGACTGACAGTCATAGCTCGATCCGACACGTCCCATGCTGCGGCGGATGCCGTGCCGTCGGCAGGCGTCGGCGAAGGTCCGGCTTACGTATTGGGCGCTCCTGTCCGTGTGGAGGACGACGCCATGGACGTGGCCGCCGCGGGCGGCGACTGCCATCTCGATCGCATCGGTGACGAGAGACGTGCGCATATGGTCGGCGATCGCCCAGCCGATCACGCGGCGCGAGCAGATGTCGATGACCGTGGCGAGATACAGCCAGGTGGAGCCGACGGCTACGCAGGTGATGTCGCCGCACCACTTGGTGTTCAGCGCGTCCGCGCCGAAGTCGCGCATCAGCAGGTCCGGGGCAGGAGGTGCCGTCTTGTCCGCGATCGTGGCGCGCTTCCTGCGCCGCAGGTGCCGGCCGACGGTGTGGTTGACGCGCATCAGCCGGGCCACACGCTTGCGGTTGATTTTTTGCCCGCGCGACCGGAGTTCGGCATGCACACGTGGGCCGCCGTAAGTGCCGTGGTGTTCGGCGTGGATGGCGCGGATCTCCGCGACCGCCCGATTGTCGGACGCCTGGCGCTCGGCGCGGGCGGGGCAGTCGCCCGGTGCCGGTAGAAGCCGGAGCGGGACACCCCAAGGACCCGACACAGCCGCTTCACGACGACGTCGGAGCAGTTGTCAGAGATGAAGTCCCAGCGGCGGGTCTCCACTTCACCTCCCGAGCAGCAGCTCGGCCCGGGGCGGTGGAGGCGACCGCGATGGAGAAGGAGAACTGGCAGCTGCGGGCGCGGGTGAAGGAACTCGAGCTCGAGCGGGAGATCCTGCGGAGGGTCGCGAAGTATTTTGCGGCGGAGACCAGTTGGTGAGCAGCCGCTTCCAGTTCGTCGAGGATCACCGTGGCGCCTTCGGCGTCAAGCGGCTGTGCCGGATACTTGCGGTCTCGCGGTCCGGCTTCTACCGGTGGCGGGCTGGCGCATCCGCGCGGGCCGGTGGGACGAGGGCGGATGCCGAGCTCGCCGAGGACATCGACCGGATCCATCAGGAATCGGACGGCACCTATGGGGTTCCGCGCGTCACCGCCGAGCTGAAGGAGGCCGGGAGGCCGGTCAATCACAAGCGGGTCGAGCGCGTCATGCGCACGTTCCACATCGTCGCACTGCACCTGTACAAGAAGGTCCGCACCCCCATTCCCGAGCCGTCGGCGACACCGGTGCCGGACCTGCTCCAGCGGGACATTGCTGCCCAGGAGCCGAACACCAGGCATGTGGGAGACATCACCTACCTTGAAGCCGCCGGGGCGCAGGTCGAGCAGGCCGTGCACGCGGGAACGGACCCTGGCGCGGGCGGAGGCGATCTTCGCGAGCTGGACCGGACCGACCTGGTCCACGGTGCGGTACAGCGTGGAGACGGAGGGCGGATGCCCCGGCACCAGCGCGGCGTGCCGCATCACATCGATCCCGGCGATCGAGCGCGCCCCGAGCAGTACCGCGCACGCTGCACTCACCAGCACCCCGGCCCGGTGGTGGACCGGATGGAAGTCCCTGCGCACCAGCGCCGACGACAGCGCGTCGGTCAGCCCGGTTTTGTCCGCCAGCCTGCGCACCGGCACGATCCCCGCCTTGCCCACCAGCTTCCGCCCACCCGCCGACAGTGACGGAGGGTGGCTCCTCCCCAGCATGATCCAGTTCTAGTCAAACCAGATCACAGGTAGTGGCACCCTCCCTTGCCGTTCTCACGCTCCGTTACCAGAGCTGGTCAGTACGGTGAATTCAGGAGGCGAGACGGCCCTGATCGACGGTGGTGCCCCGCTCGAACAAGCCTTGTTGTCCACGGCACGCCCACCCCAGCAGACGGCTCTTCAATCCATGGTGACCGGGCGCGGGCTGCGCCCGGTCACCATGAGGACGTACTCGTAGCGCGGCGGCCGGATTTGGTAGCGGCGGCGCTCCAGTGGGCCGGCGTCCAGCAGGGATTTCAAGCGGCGGTCAGCATGTTCGGGGCGATGCCGAGGCTGCGCTCGAACTCGTCGAAGCGGGTGAAGCCGTCGAAGGCATCAGGCATGATCAGCATGCTCCACCACTCGCCGACGTACTCCAGGCTGGGCGCGCGATCGGGTCACTCCATGTCCTCGAAACTGGCCCGCCGCCTGAGATCACGCTACCGGGATCGCGGGCTCGTCGATCACGCTTGCGTCACCGCCGCGGATGGGGCTCGTGATCCACGCGTTCAGCTCGTGCGGGGTGCCGAGCCTGATCGCGCTCACCTCGTCGAGCCGGGCGAACTGCGCCGGGGTCAGCGTCACGTCCAGTGCGTCCAGGTAGTCGTCGAGTTGCGCGACGGTGCGCGGGCCGATGATCGGCACGTACGCCGTGGCCGCCCGCGCGCCCTGCTGCCGCATCCAGGCGATGGCGACATGGGAGGCCGGCACGTCGAGCTCGGCCGCGACGTCGACGACGGCGTCGACGATCGCGGTCTTCTGCGCGGTCTCCTCGAAGAACCCGACGGCCTTGAGGTCGCTGATCCGGCCGGTGGCGCCCTGGCGGTACTTGCCGGTCAGCAGACCGCCGCCGAGCGGGCTCCACAGCGCCGCGCCCAGGCCAAGCGCCTGCGCCATTGGCAGCTGCTCCCGCTCGGCGGTGCGCTCGACCAGGCTGTACTCGACCTGGATACCGGCGACCGGGGACCAGCCGCGCAGCTCGGCGATGGCGGCGGCGCGCGACACCCGCCAGGCCGGGAAGTTCGACAGCCCGAAATAGCGGATCTTTCCAGCGCTGACCAGGTCGTCCAGGCCGCGCAGGATCTCCTCCATCGGGGTCAGGCCGTCAGGGGCGTGCACCCAGTACATGTCCAGGTGATCGGTGTTCAGGCGGCGCAGGCTGGCCTCGAGAGCCTGGACCATGTTCCGGCGGCTGTTGCCGGTGTTGGAGACGGTCAGCGGTCCGACGCCGTTCATGCTGTACTTGCCCGTCAGCACGAAGTGGTCCCGGTCGGAGCCCAGGAACTCGCCGAGCAACTGCTCGGATTCGCCGGCCTGATAGTTCTCGGCGGTGTCGATGAGCGTGCCGCCGGCTTCGGCGAACCGGTCGAAGATCTTGCGGGCCTCGGCGGGCTCGGCACCGGGGCCCCAGCCGCCACCGGCGCGCCAGCCGGTGCCGAAATTGGCGGTGCCGAGGCCGTACTCGGACACGCGCAGGCCGTTGTTGCGCCCGAAGGTGGTGTATCGCATGGGTGGACATCTCCTAAGACGAGTAACTTGCGTTGTGTAAGCGAAGACGCGGTTCTTGGCGCCTATGAGGTGTGTCGGGTCAGCGGGGGACGGTCACGACGATCTTGCCGACCTGGGACCCGGACTCGAGACGACGGTGGGCCCCGACGATGTCCTCCAGCGGGAAGACGGTGTCGATGACCGGTCGCAGGGTCTCGCGGGCAAGGCCGTCGAGGACCCAGTCGACGGCGACCTTGCGGCGTTCGACGTCGGTAGTGAGATCGAAGACCTTGTATCCCCGGATGGTGAGGCTCTTGCCGATCAACCCCCACACCGGCACTGTCGTGAGCTCGCTGCTCAGCGCACCGTAGATGATCATGGTCCCGCCGGGCGCGGCGGCGCCGGTCAAGCCCGCCAGAGCAGGTCCTCCCACGGGGTCGAAGATGACGCGGGCGCCGTGGCCGTCGGTGAGCTTGTTCACGCGGGTGACCACGTCTTCCTCGCCCGTGACGATCACTGCCTCGGCGCCTTCGTCCAGGAGCCGCCGGCGCTTGGCGCTGGTGCGGGTCAGTGCCACGGGCCGGGCCCCCACGCTGCGGGCCACCTGGATCGCGGCCAGCCCGACGCTGCTGGAGGCCGCCGGGATGAGCACCGTGTCACCGGCCTTCAGGTCCGCGGTCTCGATGAGGGCGCCATAGGCGGTCAGGTACTGCCCCCACAAGGCCGCGGCCTGCTCCCAGGACAGTGTGTCGGGGTGCTTGACCACCGCGGTGGCGGGCGCGATGGCCAGCTCGCCGTGGATGGGGTAGTCGATGGGCCTGAAGCACGGGATCATGCTGACGGCATCGCCGACGGTGAAACCTTCGACGTCTGGGCCGATGGCGTCGACCTCACCGGAGGCCTCCCATCCGATACCGGAGGGAAGCTCCACGAGGTGGTTGTTGCGGAGCATGGCATCCGCTCGGTTCACCCCGAGAGCCCTGGTGCGGACGCGGATCTCGCTCTGTCCGGGTTCGCGGATCTCGATGTCGTCCAGGGTCAGGACCTCGGGGCCGCCGGTGGCGTGAAATCGGACGATCTTGCTCATATGAGTGGTCTTGCCTTTCAAGTCTGCGGAAGGAAGGGGCAGTTCAGGCTCGGTGGTCGGCCGTCACCTGGTGATCTCGGGCGCCTTGTCGAGCTCCGGTTGGTCGGCGCTCCTGTCCGTCCGCGCAGTCGCCCTGCGGCGTCCCAGCGTTCCGGACAGGGCGGTGAGCAGGCCGATGGCCGCGAGAACGGTGACGGTGATCATGGCGGGGGTGAAACCGGCGAGCAGAGCGTCGGGCCCGCTCTTGCCTTCGTTTCCTGCGGTGAGGACCGCGGTGACGATGGCGAGGCCGATCGCGCCGCCGATCTGCATGGAGGTGTTCAGCAGGCCGCCGGCCAGGCCTTGTTCGTGGTCAGGGATTCCCGAGGTGCCCTCTATCTGGAAGGGCGCGAACGCCAGTGTCATGCCGATGCTGAGCAGGAGCATGCTGGGCAGCACACCCACGGCGTAGGGGTGGTCCCGGGCGATGGCCAGGAAGAGCGCGTAGGCGGCCACATGCGTAATGACGCCGGCGATGATGCTGCGCGAGGTGCCGAATCGTGCGATCAGTTGCGGGATGCGCGGCGAGGCGACAGTGACGATGGCGGCGGCGGGAAGGAAGCCGAGCGCGGTCTGCAGCGCCGACCACTGCAGTACCTGCTGGAAGTACAGCGTCGCCACGAACTGGAAGCCGACGTAGGCGCCGAAGAACACCGACAGGCCCACGTTGGCACGCACCAGGGAGCTGGAGCGCAGGATGCCCAGACGGATCAGCGGCTGCGCGCCGCGGAGCTCGATCACTACGAAGGCGGCCAGCAGTGCGGCTGCGAGCCCGAACTGCACCAGCGTGCTCGCCGTGGTCCAGCCCTTCTGCGGCGCTTCGACCACGACGTAGACGAGCAGCAGCATTCCGGCAACCAGGGTGAGTGCGCCGGGCAGGTCGTAGCTGCCGACGGTGCGCGGGCCGTCCTTGGGCAGGACGCGGATGGCCGCTGCCAGAGCGATCAGCGCCACGGGCACCGGCAGGAGGAATGTCCAGCGCCAGCCGAGCTCGGTCAGCGCACCGGACAGCACCAGGCCGCTTGAGAAGCCGCTGGCACCCATGAGCGTGTAGATCCCGATCGCCTTGTTGCGGGCCGGCCCCTCGGTGAACGTGGTCGTGATGATGGACAACGCCGCCGGTAGGGTGAACGCCGCCGACACGCCCTTCAGGAGACGGGCGACGATCAGCAGGCTCCCGTCGTCGACCAGGCCGCCGACCAGCGAGGTCAGGGCGAAGACGGCGACCGCCACCAGGAAGACGCGGCGGCGGCCGAGGATGTCGGCGGCGCGTCCGCCCAGCAGTAGAAAGCCGCCGTAGCCGAGGACGTAACCGCTGACGATCCACTGCAGTGCGCTTGTGGACAGGCCGAGGTCGGCCTGGATCGAGGGCAGGGCGACGCCCACCATGTTCACGTCCAGCGCGTCGAGGAATCCGACGATCGAGACGGTGAGCAGGACCCCCCACAGCCGTGCGTCCCATGTAGGCGAGGACGTGGACAAGGGCGGTGGTGCGGAAGGACTCATGCCGATACGCTGACATGCTCCTAATCTGAATGCAAGTACATCTAATGTATGTACATTAAATGCCGGTGCATGGTATGGAGGTCGCATGACTGTTGTGCGGCGAGCAGCAATTGGTCAAGGAGTGGCACGATCTCCTGGCCCGGCATGCCGTCGTTTACCAGACCCTCGAAGACCTCGCCTGCTCTGAGAACATTCCCGGAGCGCTTCAAGGTGTCTTTTCAACCGCATGATCGGCCAGCTCTACCACTGCCTCCAACAGAGCCATCGATATGGTGAGGCACTGGCCTTCCCAGTTCCACCCGACGAGGTGGGCACAGCGGCCGCATAGCCAGAGGCCGTATCTCACCGGCAGTGATCAGGAGCATGCCTAGCGGGGCAGGCGGCCCAGCACAGCACGGAACCTCTCCCGCCCTGCCGTGACGCTCGCGTCCCACAGGCCTGAGGCGTCACCGTTCAGCGAGAGGGACTGGAGCCGTTGTTCCTCGGCGAGAAGGCTGGCACCCGCCACGTTCTGGTCCAGCATCCCCATCGCGGTGAGCGCCGCATGGCCGCAGGACACCGCGTCATCAGCGCTTCCTGACCCGTGGGCCAGCAAGGCATACCGCAGGCAGAGGACAGCGAAGAAGGCGTAGGTGTCGGCGACATCAGTGATCCCCTCCTCGCCCGGCTGAAGCTCCGGGAACCGTTCCAGCAGGCGTACGCGCTCGGCGGCGTCGGCGAGCGGCCGGTCGACATACCAAAGATCGCGCACGGACTCCGCATAGAAGTCCAGGTCGGCTTCCCGACCCGGCTCGCCCGCCCGCAGGCCCACGAACAGTGGCGCCATACGTTCGGTGCAGGCGGAGACATACAGGCGAATCGCCTCGCCGCCTCCGTCACGAAGCGCCTTCGCGACGGCCTCCTCCACCAACGTCTCCACGTCCCACCCTCACCCCGTTCGAACAGATCGACAGGCTACACAGCGGGCTGACGGCCACAGCTTGACGAGTTGGGACCCTGAGTTGTCTCTTCAACCGCTTCATCGGGATGCTCTTCCACTGCCTCCAACACGGCGAGTACTACGACGAGGTGAAGGCCTTTCCCAACCAGCTTGGAGGAGCCCCTCCCGGCGCAAGCCGCTTGACGCGTTACCCGCGTGGGATGTCTGTGGACCGAGGCAAGAAAGTCTCGAAGATCCCTTCAGTCACAGAACAGAACGGTCTGCCCCTCTCGATCGGGATCTCCGCTGCAAACACCCACGACAGCCGGGGACTTGAACCCCTAGTGCGCGGGATTCGACCGATCCGATCCCGCCGCGGTCCCCGGCGGCGTAGGCCCGCCAAGCTCCATGCGGACAAGGGCTACGACTACGACCACCTGTGGCAATGGCTCCGAGCTCGCCATATCGTGCCGCGCATTGCCCGCAGGGGCATCGAGTCCTCGGCCCGACTGGGACGGCACCGGTGGACCGTCGAGCGGACCGTGAGCTGGGTGGGCGGATTCCGCCGCCTGCGCCGGCGTCACGAACGCGAGCCCGAGCACTTCCTCGCCTTCGCCGGCATCGCCGCAGCCCTCATCTGCTACCGCAGGCTCCCCACCTGAGGCTCCGAAAGTCTTGCCTTCTGGCCGTCGCTGGTCAGCGAAGTCGCGATCGGAGAGTCTGGGGGCATGCTGCTGCCGCTAACCCATGGGAAGACCGAGCTCATCGAGGTCGTCCGCATCACCGATCCGGCCAGGCACCTCAGTTCGGAGGACCTGGCGGGCGACACTGCCGCCATCTGGGAGGGCGACCAAGCCCAGCAGGCCCTGTCTCTGATCGCCGACCTACCAGGCAGTGAGCTGTACCGCTGCTTCCTCCCCGGCTGGGGAATCCGGGCGCACAACTCCACCGCTCAGCTCTTCGAGATCGCCTTCTGCTTCCGCTGTCACGGTGCCCGCATCTGGGGGCCGGACCTTCCTGTCGAACAACAAGGCCAGACCTTCGACGCGGAGAGCCCTGCCGCCCTTGAACTGCTGCGCCGGTTTCGCTCCTGCCTCCCGGACTGAAGTACAGGTCTCCCACGCCACTGGTAGCCGACCAGCCCGTCACGCATCACGCCGAATGCAACGTCGTCCACATCATGGAGCGGGTGGCGAGAATCGAACTCGCACTCTCAGCTTGGGAAGCGCCGGCGCCTGGGCGAGCCGTATGGCCCTGACCAGCACAGATGCCGGGTTCTTTGCGTGGTCGTGTGGGTCGGATCGCACCGCTGTCGACCGTGGGTTTCCGTCCTTACGGGCACGCGGTGGGCACGGAACCCCGGAAGGGGAGAGGTCGGTGCCGCTGACGGCGCTTGCTGCGCACGGGCGACTCGTGGGGAGATCAGCTGTTGAAGCGGCGTTGCGGTTGCGTACGTGTGGTCCCGACAGGAGCGTCGCGGACGCGCGCTGTCAGAGAACGAAGTACGTCCCGGCGTCGAGTGATCAGTCCGTCCGCCGCACGGCCCAGGTCTTCACTGCCGCCAGCGCCGCGGTGATGGTGGCCATCAGGGGAACGGCCGCGGAGGTCCAGGCCGCGCCCAGCACCAGAACCGCGGCCACGGGCGAGGCCGCCACGACGGGACCGCGCAGCGGCGGGCCTACGCGCAGCCACCAGACCGTCGCGATCCAGGCGGCGAGGGGTATCCCGACAGCCAAGCCCTGCTGCAGGTGGGTGACGTGCGCATGGCCGATGAGGGCGTCGACGGCGACGGCGAGTCCGGCGCCGATCGCCGCGGTCGAGGCGAAGACGAGGTAGTGGCCGTAGCCCCAGATGATCGTCGTGGACATGGAGCCCAGCATGCGCTGGGTGGTCCGGTCGAAGTAGAGCCACCACAGGCTGAAGATGAGCAGCAGACCGCTGCCGGCCAGGACCAGCAGGTCGACGTCGGTGCTGTCGCGCGAGTCGGCCGCGGTCTGCACCGCGATGGTCGCGGCCAGCACCGCCTCGCCGAGCACGATCATGGTGAACAGCCCGAACCGCTCGGTGATGTGCTCCGGGTGAAAGGTCGTCACCTGCGCCCGCTCGGCCCAGATCGGGACCAGCAACTCGCCCACGGCCAGCGCCAGCCCGACATAGAGGTACGTCGGCTGGTCGAAGGAGAGGCGAGCGACCCATCCGGCCTGTACCAGGGCGTAGCCGACGGCGTACCGCAGGGTGGTCGTGCGCCGTTCCGGATCGGCCCTGGCCGCCCGCAGCCACTGCATGACCATGGCCAGCCGCAGGATCACGTAGCCGAGGGTGATGACGAGATAGTCGCCGGACTCGAAGGCCCGGGGTACGCCGGCGGCCAAGGTCAGCGCCCCGGCGATCTGCACCATGGTCAGCAGGCGATAGGGGTCGTCGTCGTTGTCGTACGCGGAGGCGAACCAGGTGAAGTTTCCCCAGGCCCACCAGATCGCGAAGAACACCCAGAGGTAGTTGCCCACGGCATGGCCGAGGTGCCCACCGCTCAGGTCGTGATGCAGATGGGAGGCGGCCTGCGCGACGGCGGCGACGAAACAGAGGTCGAAGAACAGTTCCAGCGGGGTGGAGGACCGGTACGCCTCGTCGGTCCGGCGGGCCGTCATTCTGCGCAGGTTCAGCACCCGCGTGCCGCGGCCTTCCGCGGCCGGTTCCAGGCCGACCGCTTCTCTGGTCTCCCCGGGCATGGTTCGGCGATCCGTCCTGGCTGTCCGTGTCAGGTTCCGGTGCCGAGCAGGTCGTGGGCCGCGATCCACAGGGTGTAGGGGTTCGCCAGCTCGGGATGGGCGGCCGTCATACGGTCGATGAGCTCGCGCGGTGCGGAGCTGCGTTCCAGCGCTGTCTCGAAATCGGCCAGGTAGCGGCGGCTTTCGTCGATCTGGCGGCGTGCGTCGTCGTCGGGGGCCCGTGGATCGCGGTGGCCGGCGATCAGGGTGTCGGCCTCCAGCGCCGCCACGGCGTCCAGCGCCCGCGCCCAGTCGGCCCGGGAGTCCGGTGTCGATCCCATCAGCCACATGTGCGTCCGGTTGTAGACGACGTCACCGGAGACGACCAGGCTCAGGTCCGGGACATGGACGACGCTGGAATGCACGGTGTCGCTGGTCCCGACCGGGATCACCGTGGCCGACGATCCTCCGATCGGGATCGTGTTGCCGGTCAGCGGCCCGGGCGGGACGGGCTCGCCCGTCAACTGGCCGGGGAAGAACCCGCCCCAGATCTGCATGTACCCCGCTGAGATCTGCTCCTGCATCGCGGGGATGGACTCGGCCAGGGCCACCGGCCTCGCCTGCGGGAACGCCGCGAGGATCTCCGGCAGCCCGAGGAGGTGGTCGGCGTGCGGATGGGTGATGTACACGTACTCGGGCTCGCAGTCGTGGGACTTCACCCACGCCGCCAGCTCCCGGGCCTCCCGCACGGTGATGAGGCAGTCGACCAGCACGGCACCGTCGTCATCTCTGATCAGCGTCGATGTGGACGGCGGCCAGGTCGCCGGGCCCACCACCTCCTCGAATCCCGGTACCGCACTCGGGATCGGCTTGGGATCCACCACGAACACGTCAAAGTCAAGGCTCATCGTCTTCTCCGGCATCGCTGACTCAGCTGGCTCTCATGGTCACCCTGGGGGACGGCGGCGGAGTATCAGCATGTTGACTGCACTGCTAGGGCCTGTCAGGCGGATCATGTTGCAGACGCGGGGTCTGGCACGCCGATCTGCGGCGTTGTCGTCGGTTGCCGACTCCCCCGAGCTATCGGCTTCGCTCGAGCAGGGGACCCCCATGGCGTCGACGCCCTCCTCCGCCTTGCAGCTCGACGCACCAGACCCCGCTCACGTGCGCTGATTTGCGCCGTTGCTTTCCTGCTACCTGACCCGCCGGACAGACCCTGGCCGCGGCCGGTTGCAGTCATGTTGCTGATACCACCCCACGGTGCGTTGCCGGATGCTGTTGCTCATGAACCTGAACGCAGCCACATCCGGGGGCGGCGCGCGCCTGCTGGCGGACGGGAACCAGGTGCCAGTGCTCGGCCTCGGCGTCTGGCAGGTGCCAGCCGGGCGTGAGTGCGTCAACGCCGTGCGCTGGGCGCTCGACGCCGGCTACCGGCATATCGACACGGCTCAGGCATACGGCAACGAGGAAAGCGTCGGCCGCGCCCTCCGCGACAGCGGCGTACCGCGCGACCAGGTGTTCATCACCACGAAGTTCCACCCACGGGGCAACGATCCGGTCGCCCAGGCAGAAGGCAGCCTTCGTCGTCTCGGCCTGGAGCAGATCGACCTCTACCTGGTCCACTGGCCCGAGGGCGGCCCGACCCGGGCCTGGGCCGGCATGGAACGTGCCCAGGAGCGGGGACTGGCCCGTTCCATCGGGGTCTCCAACTACGACGCGGCCGAACTCGAGGCCGTGATCGCCGCGGGAACAGTTCCGCCCGCCGTCAACCAGATCCTGTTCAACCCGCGGCACCGTCGGCGGGCGCTCCTGGACGCCTGCGGTCGGTTCGACGTCGCTGTCGAGGCCTACAGCCCGCTGGGCACCGGCCGGTACGTCGACGACACCACCGTGGCCGGGATCGCCCGACGGACGGGCCGGACACCGGCACAGGTGCTGCTGCGCTGGGGCCTGCAGCACGGACTCGTGGTCGTGGCGAAATCAACGCACCGCGACCGCATCCACGAGAACGCGCAGATCCACGACTTCACCCTGTCGGCCGACGACATGGCCGAACTCGACGCGCTCGACCGGACCGGCGGCACCGACCGCGCGCTCGAAGCCAAGTGGTGGTAGCACCCAAGGAGTACCCAAGGAGTACGCAATGCCCATGATCGACGTGTACGCCACAGCGGGCACATTCACGGACGGGCACCAGCTCGCCAAGGACCTCGCTGCCACCCTGATGGCCATCGAGGAGGTTCCGGACATCCCGATGTTCCGCCAGAACACCGCGGCCTTCATCCACGAGTTGCCGGCAGGCGACCTGTCGAACGTCGATGGCGCGTCCACCTACGTACGCGTGCAGGTGCTGACCAACGCGGGTGCTCTCGACCGCGACAAACAGATCGCGGTGGTGAGCCGGTTCACCGGCATGGTCGCGGAGGCCGCCGACGACCCGACGCTCGCGGACCGCACCTGGGTGTTGCTGACCGAGGCCGTGCCCGGTGGGTGGGGGCTGGGCGGTCACGCGAACACCAACGACGAACTCGTCGCCGCGGCGCGCAAGCAGATCGCGGAGCTGCAGGCGATGGCCGGGGACCAGTGATGTAGGCGACGGTCACGCCTGTTCGAGGATCCAGGCTTCCGCCAGCGTGGTCCATATCGCGGCCTCGCCGGCGTTCCGGGCGAGGCCGAGGCTGTGCGGGCCATGGGCGAACACGTGTACGGCGTGGGGGACTTGGCCGGCCGCGAGCGCCGCGGCGAGGCGGTAGGTGTGTTCGGCGGGGACATAGGGGTCCTCCGCGGTGTGCCAGACGAAGAACGGCGGCGACTGGGGCGTGACCAGCGAGTCCAGCGATGTCGACCGGCGCAGCTCGGGGCCGGCGTCCTCGCCGAGAAGGATCGCCCGGGCCGGACGGTAGGTCTCGGTCTCCATCGAGGTGATGGCGTAACCGAGCACGGCGAAGTCCACCGCCTCATCGGGCGAGGCGCCCGGCGCGAGGGCGGCCAGCCCGGCCAGATGACCTCCCGCGGAGAACCTGATGAGACCGATGCGCTGTGCGCCGGCCGCCCGCCGGCGGCGGATCTCGGCGCGCAGCGCGTTGAGCGGCTCCGGGTGCCGGGCGCGGAGCGGATAGCGGAACACGCTCGCCCGCACGCCCAGGTCGCCGAGCCAGTCCACCACCGGCTCGGCCTCGTGCGAAGCGTGTTCGGCGTACCCGCCGCCGGGCAGGACGATCATGTGGGTGCCGGTCATCGAGGGCCGCCGAGGAAGGCGTCGACGTCCGCGGCGAATTCCGCGTGGTGCTGGAACAGGAACCCGTGCGCCGAGTCGGGATAGATCTTCACGCGGGCCTGCGGGATCAGACCCGCGAGCAGGTGGGAGTAGTGCGGCAGGATCATCGGGTCGCTGTCGCCGTTCGCCACGAACACGGGCATCCTCAGACAGCTGAGCCGCTGGAGCTTCGCGTGATCGGGGATCCCCCACGTGCACACCGCGTCGTACTGCGCCTCGCGGGTCGCCCAGTTGGTCGCCGTGTCCCGGTCTTCGCTCCGGGCGCCGTAGATCCGCTGCAGAGTTTGCCGGCCGGCCTGCAGGCTTGCCGGGGATCCGGTGAAGAAGACGCTCAAGTATTCCGCAGGGCTGGTTTCAGGGTTGCCGACAGCGTCGATGACCTCGGGGGCCCAGCCGTGCATGCCGTCGGCGCCCTGCGGCGCCGAGGAGGCGAGGACCAGCCTTCTGACGAGCGCCGGCCTGGTCAGGGCGATCTGCTGCGCGACGAAGCTGCCGAGGGAGAATCCCAGTACATCGACCGGGCCCTGGCCAAGGCCCAGGGCTCCGATCGCCTCGATGAAGGCGATGACGTCGTGTGCCATCTGGTCCGCGGTGTTCGGAGTCGTCCCGGTGGAGCCGCCGACTCCGGCGTTGTCGAAGGCGATGACACGCCGGGCCGGTGCCAGCGCGTCGATCAGCGCCGGATCCCAGTTGTCGAGGTTTCCACGGAAGTGCTGGAGAAGGACCAGCGGCACACCGGAGGCATCGTCCGTCGGGCCGGTGTCGCGGTACGTGTAGTCGATGCCGTTCGCGGCCTTGACCCGCTCGTTCGGCAGACCTGAGTACGAGTTGAGCTCCATGACCCGAGCGAATCAGCCGCGGCGCGGCGGCGGAATCCGCATGTTGACTGCACCGGGCCGCCGCGGGGGAGGTGCAGTCAGGTTGCGGATACCTGGGTCGGCCCAAGCCCGCGCACAGTCGGCCACCCGTTGAACGGCCACTCCTGGGAACGGCAGGAACGCGTCCTGTCGGCCGCCGGATACCGGGTGATCACCTACGACCGGCGGGGGTGTTCGGCCCGTCGAGCAAGCCCGCGACCGGCTACGACCGGCGCGGTGCTCGGCGGGTTCTCGATGGGCACCGGGCACGTACGGCTCGGGCAGGGTGGACAAGGCCGTGCTGATCGGGACGGTCCCGCCGTTCCTGCTGAAGGCGGCCGACAATCCTGAGGGCGTCGACGGCCAGGCGTTCGAGGCCACGGCGGGACGACTGCCCGCCGTGGTCGCGGATCTCAGGCTGGTCAGCGTCGGGGGCGGCCCGCACAACATCTGCTGGACGCACCACGAAGAGGTCAACCAGCCTCTGCTGGAGTTCCTCGCCGCCTGACGTACGCGTCACAGGGCTTGCAGAAAGCCGACGAGCAGTTGGTTGACCTGGGCGGCGTGCGTCCAGATGATCGCGTGCCCGCCGTCCGGAATCACCGCGAGGCGGGCGTCGGCCAGCATCACGGCCAGGCGGTTCCCGGTCGCGCCGGGCGGCATGACCCTGTCCTGAGCGCCCTGCACGATCAGGACGGGGATCGTGATGCGGGCGACGTCGTCCCGGAAGTCCTCCCGCCAAGCGACCGCGCAGCCCAGGGCCGCGACCGCGGACACCCGGAGCGCGACGTGGAAGCTGTTCTGCCACGCCTGGTCGCTCACCCGGCTCCCGCCGAGCAGGTCGGTGTTGCGGTAGTCGGTGTTGTAGTAGTCGATGTTGTAGTACCGGTCCAGGTAGGCCTTGATCGCCGCCGGGCGGTCGGCGGACAGCTCGCCGAGGAAGGCGTCGAGGACGCCGGGGGCGATGCCCTCCGGGTTGGCGTCGGAACGGGGCAGGAACGGCGGCAGAGGCGCCAGCAGCGCCACGCCGCGGACCCGCCGCTGCCTTCCCAGGTACCGGGTCAGTTCCCCGGTGCCGGAGCAGCAGCCGACGAGCACCGCGTCCAGCACATCCAGGACTTCCAGCAGTATGTTCAGGTCCGCGGCCAGCGTGTCGTAGTCGTAGCCCACCGTCGGCCGGCCGGAGTCGCCGCCGCCGCGCCGGTCGTAGCTGATGACGCGGTACCCGGCCATGAGCAGAGCCGCTTCCTGCTTCTCCCACGAGCGCCCGTCGGCGAGGTAGCCGTGGACCAGGACGACGGGCGGGCCCGCGCCGTGGTCCTCGTAGTGGATCCGGATGTCACCGGTGTTCTCCCGGCCGACCATGACATACGGCATCACGAACCCGCGTTCCATCGCGCGCAGGGGACAGCATCCATACACTCAACCCTGTGCCGCGCAGCGGCCGTCCGGTATCCGCAACCTGACTGCACACGGCCTCGCGTGACCGGATCACCTTGGCTGTGTGCGGGCCTGTATTCGGCCGGGTGAGGGTGGCGATTCCGCGATGACCCGCAAGGACACGAACGTGATCGGGCGGCGAGAGGAGCTGTCCCTGCTACGGGAACTGATCGCCCCGCCCCACAAGGAAAGCCACGTTCTGCTGCTCCTGGGCGATCCGGGTCTGGGCAAGACCGTCCTGCTGGCCGAAGCCGCGCGCGAGGCCCAGGCGGCGGGGATGCGGGTGCTGGCGACCACCGGCACGGAGTCGGAGAAGGACCTGGCGTTCGCCGGGCTGCACCAGCTGCTACGCCCGGTGCTGGACCGCGTGGCCCGCCTGCCGACCCGTCAGGCCGAGGCGCTGCGCGGTGCGTTCGGGCTCTCCGACGCCCCCGCGCCGCCCGACGCCCTGCTCACCGGGATCGCCGTACTCACCCTGCTGTCCGAGCTGTCCGACGAGCAGCCGCTGCTGGTGGCAGCCGACGATGCGCAATGGCTGGACCGTGCCTCCCTCGACGCGCTCGCCTTCGCCGCTCGCCGCCTGGAATCGGAGCAGCTCGTGCTGCTGGTCGGCGCCCGCGGGAACGTACCTCCCGCCGGTTTCGAGCGGGACCTGCCGCAGCTCCTGCTGCGACCACTCACCCGGTCGGACGCGGGCCTGCTCCTGGACGCGCTACCGCGCCCGCCGCACGGTCGGCTGCGTGAACAGGTGCTGGCCCAGGCGGTCGGCAACCCACTGGCACTGATCGAGCTGGCCAGGGTGATCGCCACGGATCCCGACGCGGGGCGCCGATGGACCGCCGAGCCGCTGCCGTTGACCGGGCAACTGACCGCCCTCATGGCCGCCCAGTACATCACTCTGCCCTCGGCGGCCCGATCCGCGCTGCTGCTCGCCGCGGCCGTCGACAGCCCGGACCTGACCACGGCGGTACCAGGGCTTTCCGCCGACGCGCTCGCCCCGGCGGAAGCGGCGGGCCTGATCCGGCTGGACACGCCGGGCCCTCGGTTCGCCCATCCGCTCACCCGGTCGGCCGTCTACCATGCCGTGCCCTTCGCCGAGCGGGCCGCGGCGCACCGACAGGTCGCCGACGCGCTCCGCGACCAGCCCGACCGCCACGCCTGGCACCTGGCGGCCGCCGCGCTGGAACCCGACGAGCACCTGGCCGCACTGCTCGAAGACAGCGCGGCCCAGGCACAGCGCCGCGGCGGCGCCGCCGCGGCGGCACGCGCCCTCGAACGCGCCGCCGAGCTGAGCCCCGGCGAACCCGACAAGGCCCGGCGACTGCTGGCCGCCGCCGAACTCGCCCTGCCCGCCGGACAGGCCGACTGGGTACGCGAACTGGCGGGCAGGGTACTCACGCTGACCTCCGACCCGGACCTGCGCATCGCCGCCCGGCTGGACATAGGCTGGTCCCTGCTGTGGTCCAACCGCAACGCCGACGCGTTCGACACACTCCTGTCCGTCGCCGCCGAGGCATCCCCGAGGCTACCGGCCATCGCGTGGCAGGCCGCCTGGATGTCCGCCACGGTCGCCCACCAGACCGGACTCCCCGAACTCTGCGCCAAGGCACGTGCCGCCCTCGACGTGCTCGACTCCCAGGACGGGCCACCGCCGTCGGCCGAGGACTGGCCCGCCGGCCGCGCCGACGAGTACCGGATCTGGATCCGGGCCTGCACGGACCCGTTCGGCGAAAGAGCCGACACCGTCCCCCGCCTGCGGCGCACGGCGGGAGGATCCCTCTCGGACCCGGGTACGCTCGGCGCGGCGGCCTGGGTCCTGGACGAAACCGAACTGGCGGTCAGGGTGCTGCGCGAAGCCCTCAGCCGGCTGCGCGCCCCGGGCGTGCGCGGTGCGAGCGGCGGCGTGCTGTCGGCACTGGAATGGGCATGTGTCGACAGCGGGCGCTGGGACGACGCACTCGCCGCCGCCCGAGAGGCGGGCGACATCGCCGCCGCCTACAAGATGGAAACCGTCGCGGGCTCGGCCGACCTCACCACGGCCATCGTGGCGGCCATGCGCGGCGAACACGACCAGCTGGCACCGCTGCTGGCCCGCGTGCGCGCCGCCGTGGACACCTCCGAATACCGCGGGTTCGCCGCCAGGATCTGGCAGACGGCAGGTCTCGCCGCTCTGGCCCAGGGCAACTACGTGACCGCGTACGCGCAGCTCAGCCAGCTCTTCGCCGCCGACGGCACACCCCTGCACCATCACTTCTCGTACCTCGCCGTCGCCGACCTCGCCGCTGCGGCGGTGCGCGCCGAACGGCGCCTCGAAGCACGTACGTTGCTGGAGCGAGCGCTGGCTCGCCTGGACCCCGCGCCCGGGCCGCGCCTCGAACAACTCACGGCCCGCGCCCGAGGACTGCTCGCCGAGCCCGACAGCGCCGAAGCCCACTTCGCCGCGCCCTTGGCCGATCCCACCGGAGACACGTGGCCGTTCGAACGGGCCCAGCTTCAGCTGGACTACGGGGAATGGTTGCGCCGGCAGCGACGGATCAACGACGCCAAGCCCATCCTCGTGACCGCCCTGGAAACGTTCCGCCGTCTGGGCGCGGCACCGTGGACCCGGCGCGCGGAATCCGAGCTGCGTGCCTGCGGCGTAACGGTGCAAGCCCCGCAGGGCGCCCCGGGCGCCCCGGGCGCGCTGGACGGCCTCACTGCTCAACAGCGCGAGATCGTCATCCTCGCCGGACACGGCCTGACCAACGGCGAGATCGCCGACCGTCTGTTCCTGTCCCCCCGCACCGTCGCCTCACACCTGTACCGCTCCTACCCCAAGCTCGGCATCGCCGGCCGTCGCCAACTCCGCGACATCATCGACCAGCAGATCACACCACGGGTCGACCGCTAGCGCGCCGACGATCCGGCAGCCGTCGCGGCAATGACCTGGGGTTTCATATGGAGCGGGTGACGAGAATCGAACTCGCACTCTCAGCTTGGGAAGCGACGGCGCTTCGGCGGGGAAACGGCTTCTGACCTGGTCATACGCGCTCGAAGGCGGACCTCAACGAGGCGGGGGCGAGCCGCTGTTGACCTTGGTTGTCCGCTCTGGAATGCGGTGTGGGCTGATGCTTGCCCTCGTCCCGGCCGAACATGTGGCAAAAGGACGGGTCAGCACACGTGTTGGCGTCCGGCCGCAGCCACGGCGAGACATCCACAGCCAGCATCAGCCGACCATCCGCCGCCCTCGGCAACGGCACCCCGACCAGAGCACGACGCAACCTTGCGACATCGATCAGCGCGATGCCAGCGGCCCGCTTTTCACAGTTACCCCCCTTGTTCCTTCATCTCTTGGAAAATCTTGAGCGCCCCCATAGAGGGCTCTTACCTCGGCTATGGAGTCGGACAGTCGAAGTCGGCGATGTAGTCGTAGAAGAGCTTGACGATTGAAGTAGCACAGCAAGACGGCTGTGAAGCCATGGGCCGCGCGGTCTCAGCACGAGGCGCCCCGACCCTCCCGAAGGAGAGCCTGGACGCCTCTTTCCTCGCGAGATCGGGGGAGCCTCTACGGGTTTGACCCGGCGAGGGAGCCATGGGGCCTCGGTACGTCCCGCCACTCGACGACGAGGGCGTCCAGGGTCTGGAGGAAGGCGGTGTGTGTCTCGGCGTCGTTGACGGCCTCGATCACCTCGCCGAGGAACTCGTAGGCTTGCTCGGGCGTTGCTCGCAGCCTGGTACGTACGGCGCTGACCGCCTGGGGGCATGAGGGCATGGTCGAGGTGACGGTCATTCCGGTCGCTTCGAGGCCCTGGAGGGACGGCAGCGGTCAGGGGCAGTCGCTGGGGTTGCGGTACTGCACTGCTGTGCAGCTCGCTTCGCTGCCGTGTTCCGGGCGTGAGCTTCGCGTCGTAGTCGCCGTTCGTAGTCGGCGATCTGACGGGCCACGGGAACGCTGGTAGCAGTTGGGATCAACCGCTCACTTTCACGATCCACCAAGAAAGGGCCGTTGCCTCCCAACCGAGGGCGCTGTTCACTCTGTCCATCACCGACCGCTCCCCAGTAGCAGATCCACCCGAACGGCAAGTCCTCTACGCGCAAGATCTGAAGGTCGTACTCGATGCAGCCCCGTATGCCTTCGATCTCGGCAAGCACCAGTCGGCGCGCGTCCTCCTCAGTCAGCATCGCCCGATGATGACATGGTGCCTCCATATGCCGGGACGTCTCACACGCATCGCGTAGCACCGCTTCAGGAGCGAGGTTGGGCGGTCCCGAGCCGACCTTGGGTTCCTTGTCCTGAGCAGAGTCCGGCATCACGTACCGTCGCGCACCCTGATTCACCGTGGGACGCCGCACGTTCTGGCACGGTTGTGGCACGACCGCTCTTCGTCCTGGAGCGGTCGGCCCGTGTTTCGCCGCTGTTTTCCGTTCGATGGGTCACCCGGGGAGCGAACCCGTTGCCGCCTGTCACAGCGGGTCGACACCCCAGATCTTGATGGGCTCGTACGTTCCATCGCGGAAGTCGAAGACAGTCGCTTCGGTGTCGAATATGTGGCGGAAGTGGCCCCCATGGCCGGGTTGCGCGATGTGTGGGGCCAGCAGGTCCAACAGGCTCCGGAGGTAAAGCATGGAGTCATCAATCCAGCCGTTGCGTGCGAAAAGTTCCCATTCGTACCGCTCCCCGGACCTCGTGAACTCTTGCACCTCGCGACGCAGGGACACGACGTCTCCACCGGGCACCCGGCGGTTGGCGTAGTCACCGGGAACGAGTAGTGGGTACAGGTATCCGTCTTGGTCGTCGAGACCTTCGGGGAACTCGGCGTCCATGCCCAAGTGCCACCGCAGGGCGGCCATGACCCATTCGGGGGTGTCGTCGCGCAAGTAGCAGGAAAAGACGACCTCGTAGCGCTCACTCATGGACGGCATTGTGCACGGCAGGACCGACACCGCCACGACGGTCGTGCTTCCACGTGCCCCTCGATGCGAACTACGGGCGGGATGGTCGCTGAGGTCTGCCGGGCTGGTCAGTCGCGGGTCTGGGGTCAGTAGCGGTCGGTCACGGTCGCGGTGGTTGCTGTACTCCGTTGCTGTACCGCAGCTCTACACCCTGTCGTCCCGCTCCAAGATCAGGCTGATCGATCCATCCTCAAGATTGATGCCGCTCTCAAGATGTTCGTGGTAGCCGTCTCGGAGCTCGGGATCAGCGAGGCCAATGAGCCGCTCCGCAAGGTCCCGCAGCCCGGCTGCGTTGGCCGCAATGGTGATTTCGGTGGCTGAGCCGTACACCTTGATCCGAGGTTCATCCATGGCGTCACGCTACCGGCGGTTGACGGAGTCTTGATGGGCGAGCCAACCCTCCTGAACAATGTTGAAAACCGTCGTGGCAGCGATGTCACCGTGGGTTCAAATCCCACACCCATCACAGGCGAACGGCCCCTGACCAGGAAATACGGTCGGGGGCCGTCGTCGTGGGCATTGCCTGTGGGACACCGCTGTTCCCCGTGATTCCCCGGTCTATCCGGCAGGGATGGGGCACGACGCTAGGGCGTGATCCATTCTGCCCAACCAAAGGTGAACTTGTATGCGGCGCGTACGGCGTCCCGCCCTCGGCTACCGGCCAGGAGCGCTACAGCCAGGGCGACGACGAACAGCGAGGCAAAGGCGCCAGCGATGATCACGCCCGTCCTCGGCGACCAGACGACGCCCACAAAGACGCTTGCGATGATCGTGATCGCCAAGCCCATGTGGGCGATGGGCAGTTCCACACGAAACAGATTCCGCATCGCACCCCGTGATGCCTGCATGTCTGCGTTGTAGCGCTCTCTTGCCGCATCAGGATCGGCGTTCGATCCCTCCGGCCATTGCTGGTCCACGAGCATCCTCCCCTTCGCCCCCTGGCCGGGAGCTTAGACCTCGGCCTTGTCCCCATCACCTCAGCCCACCACTGGTCGGACCGTCCAGGTGATGCGTGTACCACCCTGGTTGATAGCGACCGTGCAGGGCTCTGAGCACAGGAGAGCTCTCCTCGTCTCGATGCGGCCCTCGTACAGCCATTCCCAGGCTTCGTCGGAGGCTCTGGAGTCCAGCGCTGGTGTGATGGTGCGTTGATGACGAGCTGATCCAGCGCAACCTGTGCCGGATCAAGGGCGCCGGTAAGGAGAAGGCGGCCGAGCGGCGCATCGCCACCGTCGCCCAGGTCGACGCGCTCGCCGAAGCCGTGGGGATGTGGTGGCGGCTCATGGTCCATCTCGGAGCCTACGGTCCGATGCGGCCGGAAGAACTGGCGGGTCTTCGTCGCCGGGACGTCGACCTCGACACCCTCCGCGTTCCGGAAGGGAGCTCCCTTGCGGCGCAGCGCGTTCGGCCGGAAGTGGCGGAGGGCGCGGGAGATCGGCGGCATGTCTGAGGGCCTTCGGCTCTACGACCTTCGGTACGCCGGGCACACCCTCTCCACCCGTTCCGGTGCCACTCTCAAAGACACGGTGGTGCGTGCCGGGCAGTCGTCCGAGAAGGCGGCGCTGATCTATCAGCACTCCGACGACGAGCGACAGGAAGAGGTCGCCGCGGGCCTCGACGCCACCGTCCGGAAGGCTCGGGCGGCGACCACCGAAATGGCACCCGACAAGCGTTCTGGCACGGATCTGGCACGCGGCAACTGATCACCACGGACAGCAAAAGGCCCGGGTCTCTGACCTGGGCCTTTGTCATGGAGCGGGTGACGAGAATCGAACTCGCACTCTCAGCTTGGGAAGCTGAGGTGATCTAGGAGCCGTTGCTCGGCTGACCTGCGGCGGAGCCGCGACAGTGCGAGGGATGGCGCCGAAACTTTGCCCGGTGTTCCCCGTGGTTCCCCGCAGGATCTGGCACGGTTCTGGCACGACACGTAACTCTGTGGCCGCAGTGCGGCGTCCCGACCGATGATTGGGCCCATGGATGCTGTCGTTCAGCGGGTGCGCACGTCGTGGACGAAGAAGTCGCGTGGCGGTTCTGAAGCTGCTCACAGAAACGCCGCCCCGACGGCCTTCTTGCTGCCTCCGGGCTTGAGTTCTGCCCTCCACGAGGTCGCCATGCGGGAGTCCGATTCCTTTGAGCCTCGAATACAGATGCGGGATCTGTCGGCACCCGGGACGATCCTCCGCGAGGCCGATGGGCTACTGCGCGTGGATCCTCCAGAGGTGAGCATGTTTGCCATGCCACGACGCAACCGGTGCCCGCCTGCCGTTCGTCTGGCTCCCGGCCAATGGCTGCAATGGCAGATCAACTACCGGTTCGTCGGCCGTTGTGACGGGGGCTGGTCCTATCGACTGGAGACGTTCAACATCCTTTATGGCTCTGCGATGCCCGACGTGTTCCTGGGTGTGCCGGCACGCCACGTAGACGAGCGGCGGTCCCTGCGCTGAACTCTGCGGCACCACTCACGTCGAAGGTCTCTTGGCTCCGCTGCATGCGCTTCAGGAGCGGGGTGTGCCCTTGTGGGTGGAAGATAACGAGCTCATCGTTGATGACCCCGGTCCATAGGGGTCCAGGAAGGGTCCTCGTTCCCCTGGTTCTCGGTCGCAGGTCGGAGCTGGACGGGACCAGAGACGGATGGCGCCGGCCCGGGCGGTTGCTAGCGTGGAAAGTGGTTCTGGCACCCAGGGGGAAGGAGGCTGACCGATGGCAGTCGAACTCAACCACACGATCGTCGCCGCGCACGACAAGATGGTGTCCGCACGGTTCCTCGCGGATCTGCTGGGTTTGGAGGTGGCACCGGAGTACGGTCCGTTCGTCCCGGTGCAGATGCCGAACGGCGTGACGCTGGACTACATGGACACGGCCGAGTCGATCAGCCCACAGCACTATGCGTTCCTGGTCTCCGAGGACGACTTCGACGCGATCTTCGCCCGTATCGGCGAGGCGGGCCTGACCTACTGGGCGGACCCGCATCACCACCACCCCGGCGAGATCAACCACAACGATGACGGCCGCGGGGCGTACTTCGACGACCCCAACGGACACAACCTGGAGATTCTGACCAGGCCGTACGGCAGCGGCGAGGAGTGACCCCGGAGCGGTGCCGGGAGCAGGAGGCCCCTCGGCGACCGTGTGCCCAGGGCACCGTTCGGACCACGACTCCACTAACACAGACCCGAGTTCCCGTCCCCGGTGCGCGGTGATCTCGCCTGGCGTTTGTCTGGGGATGGGGCGCGGCCCGCTCGTCACCGGGGTGTAGGCGGTGCCGTGGTGGCCTCCTTCGGCTATGGCGGCTCTGGGAGCTGCTTCTCCCGCCAGGCGAGGGCGGCGTTGCCGGTTGGCTGGTGGAGCGGGAGCACGTTTGCCGTGGCAGCTGTATTCGTCGCCTACGCCTTGTCCTGCGGCTGCTCCTGAGCGGTCAGGCTGGCCACAAGCTTGAAGACCGTCGTGGCAGCGATGTCACCGTGGGTTCAAATCCCACACCCACCGCAGGTGAACGGCCCCTGACCAGTTGAATCGGTCGGGGGTCGTTCTCGTGCGCGCTGTCCGTCAAGCACCGTGGTTCCCCGTCAGTTACCGGTCGATCGGGCACGACAGGGCACGGGTACCTTCTGCTCCGTAGGATCGGGCAGCTTGTCGGGAGGGTCCTCACCCCTTCCCTGGATTGACTGCCGACCGTGGTGATCATCGGCCTCGGTGTGCCGTCGTTGCCGTCAGGGTTGCCGTCGCTCACGGATCACGGATGGCTGTGCCGCCGGGCAAGCGGAAGGGCCCACAGCATCTTTGGTCGTGGATATTCTCTGGCGATGTCGAACCAGTCAGTGGCAGCGGGAGTCGGTCTCGCTCGTGTGATGGCGCACTGCGGCGGAAGCCCGGTCAGCGCCGTGGAGTTTCTGGTGGGGGCGATAGCCTCAGCACCGGCGGACCCGGAGCCCTATGCGGCCCTCGCCGAGTTGTGGCGAGACCGGCGCGCGGAACTGGAGGGGGGCCTCGAAGGGGACGGTTCCTTGAGCGCTGTGTTGGCGCAGGCGTACTTCCTGTTCCTCGAAGGAAACATGGACGACGCGGTGATGGCCCTCGGTTCGGTCACGGGGGTACGGCCCGACGTGGCGTGGGGTGCTGCCCCATGGTTCGGCGATGCGCGCTTTCTCGGCACGGTGAGTTCCGAGGCGCTGGCCGAGGCGTGTCTGCGGACGTTGGACCACGGCCCCGACGTGGATACCGACGAGATGCGTGAGCGATTCGTGCCCTGGTTTCATGCCATCGACGTGGTGTCCGAGCGGAGTCCCACGCCGGAGTCGCTGGCCGCCATGGCCCGGCTGTCCCGGGCCTGCGGTCGCTACGAGCTGTCCTTCGCCCTGTGCGACCGCGCCGATGCCACTGATCGGGTCATGTGGACCGCGGTCGCACGAGCGGCC